>JAFXEA010000459.1 GCA_017521065.1 Kiritimatiellia bacterium
ACTTGTTGGCGTTGAATTATACCATACTCCATCGCCTACTCTGCGGATTTGCGGCGGACGCTTCCGCTGAAGCGGCCACGGGAAAGGAATGCAGCCGCAAGTAGAAGCACAAGACCCGGCACAAGGAAGAAACCGAAACGTTCTGTCGCCCGAAGCTCCTCTTCCTCCGCCTGCTCCTTCGCCGCCACCTGACGCAGGAAGCGGCGGTATATCGCACCGAGGGTGGTCTCAGCGGTCCCCGCCGTTGCGAGCGGCACGTAGCGTCCGTCAGACGCAGCGGCAATCTCGCGCAGGGCCTTCTCCTCGAGCTTCACCTTGACCGGCTGCCCCTTGAACATCTGAACGCCCGAACCGGATGCGTCCGGAAGCGTCGTCTCGCGGCGAGGGTCGCCAAGGCCGACAGTGAAGATCGGTATGCCGCGCTTCTTCGCCACCGCCGCGCCCTCAAGGGCGTTGTTGCGCAGATCGCCGCCGTCAGACACGAGAATGATCGCGTTGTGGTCGTCCATCGCAGGATCGAGCGCCTGCAGCGCAGTGCGGATCGCCGCGCCAAGATCAGTTTCGCCACGCGGCGCTGATTCGGGCGTTGCGGTCTCGAGCGCGGAACGGAGAAACGCACGGTCGGTCGTGAGCGGACACAGCAGAACGCCCTTCTGACGGAACGCGACAAGTGCGCATCTGTCGCCTTCAAGGGAATCGACGAGATCGGCGATGTCGGCCTTTGCGCGTTCAAGGCGGTTGGGGCGCACGTCCGCCGCGAGCATGGAACGGCTCACGTCAAGCGCGACCACTACATTGCGGCTCTTCGCCGCCACCACCTGCGTGCTGTGCCCCCACTGCGGACGCGCTGCCGCAAACAGGCAGAGCGCAAGACCCGAGAGAAGAAGCATCGCCTGAACGACAAACGTCTTCGGTCTGTTCGGCAGCAACCGACCTTGAAGAGCAGGGGCGACCAAGCCTCTCAGACGCGCTTCGGAACGGGCGCGGAGAAACGTCCAGAACGCGCCCGCCACGGGAACGAGCAGCACAAGGACAAGCATCAATGGATTAACGAACCGCATCACACAAGTCTCCTGGACGCAGCCATCTGAAGCGACACCGCAGCCAGCACAAGCAGCGCACCGGCGAAAAGGAACGGCGGAAAATACTCGCGGTAACGCTGGAACACGGTACGGTCGAGCGTCGTCTTTTCAAGCTGGTCGATCTCATCGAGAGCGGCCTTGAGGCCCTTTGCGTCCCTCACGCCGAAGTAGCGGGCGCTGGTCTTCTTCGCTATGGATTTGAGCTGCGATTCATCGAAGGACATGTTTGCGTACTGCACCGTCGTGCGGCCGAACACATCCCTTGCCCGGAACGGGGTACGAGACGAATGCGTTCCCACGCCTATCGTATATACGCGTATGCCGAGCTTGGCCGCCGCCGCCGCCGCATCATCCGGCTCGACCGCGCCGGTGTTGGACACACCGTCCGAAAGAAGGATCACGATGCGGGATTTCGTCTCGGCGTTCTTGAGACGCGCAAGCGCGGTGGCGAGCCCGTCGCCGACAGCCGTCATCGTCTCGTCCCTGTCGACGATCTCGCCGTTCGCGTCAAACTGCATGGCGGGAACCTGCACACCCTTGAGGACGTGGAGGAGAGCCTCGTGGTCCGCCGTGAGAGGAGAGAGGGACGAAGCATACCCGCCGAAAGTGATGAGACCAATGAGATCGTCCGGACGCGCCTCCACGAACTTCGCGAACAGCTCCTTGACCACATCAAGACGCGTCTTCGCCGCATTGACGTCGCGTATGTTCGACGGAGAAAGGTCAAGCGCCTCCATCGAGCCTGAGACGTCCACCGTCATGGCGATTGCAATGGCATCCACATTCCTGCTTTCGCGGTTCAGCGCCTTGCGCGGCCTTGCACACGCGACCACAAGCAGAGCGGCGCCAATGAGAAACAGCCACGGCGTCATGTTCGCAAGCCTTGCGCGCCAGCCTGCTGTCTTGAGCGGCAGCCGGGCCACTGGAGCGAACTTAACTCCACTGCGCCGTCCGCGGCGAAGCATCCGCCATGCCGCAACGCACAGCGGCAGGACAAGCAGAAAACCGTATGGCCATGCAAAGCTCATTGTTCGCCGCCCTCCGCCCCCACAGGCTGAATCTTGATCTTGCTGTCGGCGTTCAGATAGCTACGCGCCCTGTCCGTAGCGGAATCCGCCATGTCCGGCGTGGCCTCAACGCCCGCGAACTTGACCATGTCGGCAGATTCAAGGAAATACCTCAAACTTTCAAGCGCCTCGCGCGTGAAGGCGGGGTTCTCGGACGCCGCCCGCAGAAACTCGTCCGTGGTGAGGTTCGGCGCACGGACGGAATGCCTGCGCTGGATGTACCGGCGCACGTCCATCGTAAGCTCGACATAGAAATCCTTGTAGCGTCCGCGTCCGGGAAGCCCCTTCTCCAGAAGCCTGCTGAGCTCGAGCATCGCCCGCTCTATCGGACTCATCCTGTGTTCACGTACCTTCTGGGCGATCTTCCTCACGATCCACCATATCGCATAGATTATGGAGAAAGCAGCAAGAAGCGCAAGCGCACACCAGCGGACGAGTTTCCATGACAGCGGCGGCATATCCTTCTCAGGATCAACCTCAATGCCGCCGGTCACGGTTTCGCGCGGCGCAGGATTCCTGAAATATACGGGAGCGGTATAGAACGAGTCTGCCGTCTGCTTGCCGTCTGCGCTTTTGACAAGCGTCACCACGAACGGAAGGAGCTTATACACCTTCTCGCACGGTTTCGGGACAAGACGCCAACTTGAGACATACGTCATGTCACCGTCAGGGCCAGCAAGTGGTTCCTCCGCAAAGTCCTCCGCCACGGAAAATCCACGGAACCTGTCTCGCAGGTCTGGGAGCGCAACGACCGTACCGGTCGGCGCAACGGCTCTTACGACAACCTCAAAATCCCGGGCAACATCCACGCTGTCGGGGGATGCGGTGACTGTGAGGGATATCCCGTTCTTCGACAGGTCGGTTTCAACTGCGCCAAAAACAGGCATGGCCGCCGCAAGCAGCCATGCTAACGCCGAAACAAGGTGCTTAACTCCCCTACCGGCAACCTCTACGTCACGCCCGTTCATGATAACTGGCGATTATATCACAACTCCATACTTTTTTCAAAAAGCCCGTCCGTGACATCGCTGCGAAAGCATCAGGAATGTACAGCATCAACCTTGTCGAAAGTCTCGACGACAATCGACGGCGGCGTTCCCTGATAGGCCTCAAGATCCTTCGGAGTGGTTTCGCCCGACAGGACGCACACGAAATCGACACCCGCATTGTCGGCGATGGCCTTGTCTGTGTAGAGACGGTCGCCAACGACGGCGATCTCATCCTTCCCGAACTGCAGAAGAACAGGGGTGAGAAGAGACGGCGAAGGCTTGCCGAACACATGGGACGGCTTCATTCCATTGGTCGCCTCAAGGAACTTTAGCATTCCGCCGACATCCGGGATCGGACCTTCCTCAGACGGGCAGCAGTTATCCGGATGCGTAGCAACGAAATCAATAGGGCTGCCGGGAACAGTCTTGAGCCCCACCTCGGCGTTGCCGCCGTTGCGCATGTTCCAAAGTGCGGTGAGGCGGCGAAGTTTCTCGTATGTCAGCTCCCGATCATAGGCGAGAGCGGCGAGCTCGTTGCGCTCAGGATCGTAGCCGAACGTCACTCCAATGTCGCGAAGACGCTCATCCATGTGCTTCACGACCGCATCGCTCGCCACAAGATAGACGCTCTTGTATCCCTTCTCGCGGATGTACTCCTCAAGCGTTATGAGGGGCGTAAGTATCTGATCCGGCTCGACAGGGATGTTCGCGCCCGCGATCTTCTTCATGTACTCCGCCGGGGTCTTGGACGTGTTGTTCGTGAGATAGAAGAAGCAGAAGCGTCCGCTCTTCGTGTTCTCGATCACAAAATCAACCGCCGGCTTGATGGGGTTAGGCCCCATGAAAAGCGTACCGTCCAGATCGCAGACGAACGCACGCTTGTTTGCAATGTCAAATGTGGCCATGTCTTAAAACCTTTCTCTTGCTTGATGTGGTCACGCTGGACGCATGACCCTGTAAAATCAGTGTTCGCCGTCAGCCGCAGGATCGAGCGCCGGAAGCCCGGTGCGCACGCGGAAGTCGTAGAAGCGGTTGCGCCCTTCACACGCCGTGATTCCGGCATAGAAACTCTCCGGCAGGGATTCATCCTGATAGCCGAAGTGGTGTCCACCACAATAGATGTCCATCTGCACCTGTCCGCGGCGCTTCTCGAGCGTCACCTCGAGATCGTACTTGCGCTTGGCCTCGAACGGTGCGCGCAGGAACGCCGCCAGATGCCATTTCGCCTTGCCGTCCTCAAAAACGTAGTGCCACACGTTTATGCCTTCGTTGTACAGCACAACCTCGTGATGCTCACGGAACTCCGGACGCCCCTTCGCATCCTCGCCGAGACGCGGAGCGATCACGATCAGCGGAGCCATAAGATGGTCGAAGCTCATCACAGACGAAATCTTCGCCTTCGCCTCGAACTTCTTGCCGTACACCATGCTCGTGTAGATGTCCGTCACATGGTTGGCGTATATCTCCTCGTTCGGAAGATCCGGGCACGGATTGAGGATATGGTCATCCTCCTGGACAAAATCCTTCACGTATTCCCAACGCGAACTCTTCACGTTGATCCATTCGTCGCGGTTCCATTTGCCGCGTCCGAAATCAACACGCAACGCCTCAATTCCTTCATTGTTCATATCTCTATAGCTCCTTTTCTCAAAACCTCGATTCCGCCGTC
>JAFXEA010000460.1 GCA_017521065.1 Kiritimatiellia bacterium
ATTCCAACCGAAGGAGTAATCACATGTGGAGCAATTCAGGAGGTGGCGACTCCCGAAAGTGGAATTCTTACACTCAAAGGTTCGTATGAGATTGCCGGTTCTGGTGTCGCCGATTCGGCATATTGCAACTATCTGCACGCGACGAACTATCCATGTATGTTTAAGTTGAAAGCAGTTGATGCAACTATTTCAAATATAGTATGGTATTCTTCGACAACGGGCTTGTCGGTGCGTGTTCCCACCATGGATGGCTGGGTTGGCGTGATGCCACCTCCGGAAGGAGAGATGACGCTCAAGCCTATTTATGCCTCAGCGGTCATATATGCGGATGCGGTTAATGGCGATGATAGCTATGAGGGCGAGGATAAAGGCAGCTGGGATCATCCGTACAGGACACTCCAGGCGGCTGTTGAAGCGCTTCCGACAGGAAAAAGTAATGAGAATCCTAAGTATTCTGTAATATGTGCAAAACCAGGCGATTATTGTGAAGGAGGAATCGTTGATTCTGCTACAGGACGTCGACTTAAAGTTACGAGTAGCGGGTACAGGCGTGTGAGAGTTGTAGCTCTTGATGGCCCTGAAGTGACATTCATTCGTGGCGAATCAGCAGATAGCTCCGATGAAGGTAAGGCCTATGCCTGTATAGGAATGGATGTACCGTCAGTAGTGCAGGGTTTTACGCTTACAGGCGGTTGCGCAGGTGATTCGGGTGCGGTATTGCATTGCGCGCTGGACGTGAGCGACAGAGTGATAGCCGACTGCATAATCTCCAACAACGTTTCAGCCGGCAGCATCCAGCGTGGAGGATTATCGGTAAGGTGTAGCTTCCTTGACAATTGGACAACGAAAGCTGGTGGTGCAGATGTGGCAGGAGGCTATACTACATACAGCATTTTCCGCACTTCAGAAGATACTGATAAAGATGCGTATACACTCGGTAGCAGCTCAAGGGTGTATTTCTCGACATACAAAGGAAAGCGACATGACAATGCTGTTCATTCCGGTGCGCTTGCTGTGAATGCCTCCGGTAAGTTTGTTGATGCCGATGTTGACGACTACCGCTTGCGCTCTGATTCCCCGGCGTTCGGCGCGGGGGACGCAGACCCCGAAAAATACTGGAAGTATGCTAATCTCGACATGATGGGAAATCCGCTTAGCTTCATCGAAGGTTGTCCAACTGCTGGCGCATACCAGCAGCCGTCCGCAATCGCGCTTGCCGTGGATGCCGGTTCGGGTGCGTTGAGCGTTGGAGGATCGGCTTCGCTGACAAATACGGTAATGCCGGAATCTTCCGTAACAATTACGAAGGCTGCGGATTGCGGACGGAACTTGATTGGCTTTATGCTTCAGGACGGAACATATTCCGAGGGATCGTCCTATACTTACACGGCTCCTTCCGTATTCTCTGTTGGTCAGGTGGAGTGCATTGATGCTGTATTCTCAACGAACTGGTATGTGAATGCTACGCTTGGCGACGACACAAACGACGGGTACACTCCCGAAACGCCGAAGAAGACTCTTAAGGGTGCGATGACAGCTGCGGTGATTCCGGGAGATGCCGTGCATGCTGCTCCGGGCGACTATTGCGATGGGGAGATGCTTCACAGCAAGAACGATAGGCCGAATGGTGGGGAAACGGTGATTGGAACTCGCGTTGTCGTTCCTAAGGGAGTTTCTCTTGTCTCAGTCGGCGGACCGGATGTTACGCATATCATCGGCGCATCTGCAAGCGCGGAGTACGATGTGCGTGGATTGGGTTTGGGCTCCAATGCCGTAAGGTGTGTGTTTCTTTCTGCTGGCGCAAGACTAAAGGGATTCACTCTGAGGAATGGCCGTACAAACGGCAATTCAGCACAGGAGAATAGTGCCTTTGGCGGAGGTGTGCTTGGCGTTGGAAGCGCAGATTCATTTGTTGAGGATTGCGTGATATCGAACTGCATGGCTATGTACGGCGGTGCGGGATATGCCGCCAACTTCAAGCGTTGCCGGATCTTCCATAACCGCGCAGTCGTCCGTTCGTCGGCTACTCGCTCCAGCTACCATGATTCATGCATTGCCGACTGGAATCAGGGAGACCATCCATTCGACTACTATGTGATGATTACAAACTGTACGATCGGTGCCAATTGGAAAATATCGAATGGCAGCGAGGGACATTGTTTGGTATATCCGAACAATATGGATAATGCATGTGTGGTAGATAGCCTTGTGCTCGGTCGGATCCATGCAAATGTAAGGATGCGTCGCTCTGCTGCGCGTTCAAACTCGGGCGTTAAGGCGGAGAAATGTGAGGATTGTATTTTGACGAATCAAGCCGCACTTGCCGTGGACGAAAACTACCGTCCCATAATCGGCGAAAACGCTGCGATCGACGTGATACCTCTAGCGGATGAAGATGCGTCCGTCCGCACCGAGAAGGATGTCTATGGAGGGCAGCGCGTATTCAACGGTGCGCGAGACCTTGGCGCCCTTGATGCCGACTGGCGCGGACATTACGCGAAAACACTTGCCGGAAGCAGGATAACGGTGACGGAGGTGGATTCTGCAGTTGTGGAGAAGAACGGTAAGATCCAGATTCCAGAAGGAAAACTCGAACTTGCCTGGCGTGTCCCCGAAGGTCGTCAGATAAGGCACACGATGGGGCTGACCGTCAATGGTAGCGGTGTGCTGTCCGTAACGAAGAATGGTACAGAGTATGCAGACGTAAGTGAGGGGACTTCCGGAGCGTATTCGTTTACGGCCGGAGGAACGACGTAAATGACGTTCGCCTACAATCCTGATGCGGATGCTGATGGATTCGCCGAGATCGGCGGATTTTCAGCTCCTGTCGGCACTGTGCTTTCCATAAGATAAAGAGGTTGTTGAAAAGATGAAGAACATCACTATGAGGACCGCTCTGCTTTTTTCTGCGGCTGTTGTGTTTTCAGCCGTTGCCGAGGCGAGAAGCCGTGTGATTGCATACGGGTGGGATGTGCTGCGCTCGTCTCCGGAGGAGTTTCTTGCGAACGCTGAAGCGTGGGATGGTGTTCCGGTGGATGGAGTCGTGTTCACGCTCAATGCGACGAATCCGCAGGGCGGCAGATTCATGCACCGTCGGGTTCCCACCGACAAAGGCTGGACGTATGAGGCGTTCGCCCCGCAAGTGCCTGTCATACGCAGGCTGGTCGCGAAAAGGAATCTGTCGCATTCATTTGCGGGTGCGTGGTTTCAGGGCCACAAGGAGAAGAACCGGCTTGACTGGCGGGATGATGCGGCCTGGGCGAATTTCGCTTCCAACATGGGTGTGCTTGCGCGTATCGTTCGCGAGTCCGGTCTGAAAGGCATCTGCATCGACAACGAGGACTATGGCAAGTGCCGCCAGTTCTACCGCAAGGACGGAGAACTTCCTTACGCGGAGCTGCGGGCGCTTGCGCGCCGCCGCGGACGTGAGGTGTTCACGCCTGTATTCCGCGAGAAGCCCGACATTGCGCTTCTTGCTTTTTGGTTTCTCTCGTATGACGCCGATTATCTTGTCGCCGAAGACCTTACGGCAAAACAGCGCGAGAATGGAGATCTTTGGCCTGCCTTCATCGAAGGTATGCTCGAGGTCATGCCGGAAGGCGCGACGTTGCATGACGGAAACGAGAAGGCCTACTAC
>JAFXEA010000461.1 GCA_017521065.1 Kiritimatiellia bacterium
CACGACATCTAGATAACCAAGGTTACGGTAGTGTTCGGCCACCTTGTCACGCGCTTCGGCAAGATCCTGCGGGGTCACAGGAGCGTCGGTGAACCATCCGACAGGATTCCACCATGGGAACGAACCGAAGGTTTCGCGCAGAGCGTCAGCTTCGACATTCGCGTTCCCTTCGAAAAGGTACTCGTCAATTTCGCACCTTTTGCCCTCTTCAATGACCATGGTCACGCTCACTGCACCTTCAGAGCCTACAATCGGCTCAACAACGGGCGTAACCTTTACGTCAGGGAACTCCTTCTTGCGGTATTCGTCGCGAATCCGGTTTGCTGCTGCGGCGAAATCGGCTTCGCCATACGCGTATCCGTCTTTGAGATCGGCGAACTTGGCGATCTTGGACGCATTCCAGTAGTCGTTGCCCTTGCAGTTCAGCGGACCGTGATATCGCGTTTTGGGCGTAATCACGTACACGATGTCAATGCCGCCATCTACATGCTTGGCCTCGACCGTTATGTCCTCATATTCGCCAGCATCGCGAAGCGCCTTAACGTCACGGGCGCAAGCCGCCGGATCATATTCCGCCCCCGGCTTGACTTCACAGCGTGCGGTCACATCGGATACGCTGACGTCACCCGCCCGCGAACTGCGGGCCGACACATTTACCACTTTAGCGGCCTGCAACTGCAAGGCTGCGGCAAGCAGTGCTGAAGCTGTTAGCAATCTTTTCATGTTTTCCTTTCGATATCAAAACATAATTCAACCGGACACATAACATGCCTATCCAAACATCACCGGAGCCACATGCCAGATGTTTCGCGCGTACTCAGCAACGGCGCGGTCGGAGCTGAAAAGGCCGGAACGCGCAATGTTGACAAGCGACATGCGCCCCCACTTCTCGGTATCGCGGTATGTGGCATCTACCCTGTCCTGCGCATCGGAATAGGAACGCAGGTCGGCAAGCAGCATGTAATGGTCGTTGTAGTCAAGAAGCGAACGGAGGATGGGTTCGTAGCGGAGCGGATCCTCCGGAGAGAGGGAGCCATCCTTGATCATCTGGAGCGCGGCCGTGATCTCAGGATCCTTGGCGGCACACTCCCTTGCGTTGTACACGGGACGCATTCTCGCCACGTCCGGAGTGCGCATCCCGAACAGGAACATGTTCTCGTCCCCGACCTGCTCGTTGATCTCGACGTTGGCTCCATCGAAGGTGCCGATGGTGAGGGCTCCGTTCATCATGAACTTCATGTTTCCGGTGCCTGAAGCCTCCATGCCAGCAAGGGAAATCTGCTCCGACAGATCCGCCGCCGGTATTATGCGCTCCGCGAGAGATACGCGATAGTCGGGCAGGAACACGATCTTGATGAGTCCGCGTACGCGCGGATCGGAGTTGATCTTCTTCGCCAGATCGTGTATGAATCTGATTATCAGCTTGGCCATCCAGTATCCCGGAGCGGCCTTCGCAGCGAAGATGAAGGTGCGCGGAACAGGGTCGTAGGACGAATCGTTCACGATACGGTTGTAGCGCATGATGATGTAGAGCGCAAGCATCAGCTGACGCTTGTACTCATGCAAACGCTTCACCTGCACATCAAACAGCGATGCCGGATTGATCTCTTCACCCACAAGATCCTTGATGTAGACGGCAAGCTGACGCTTGTTCGACGCCTTGATCTTCGCAAGCGCCGACAGAAAATCAGGATCTGCCGCATGGCTCTCCAGCTTGCGCAGATATTCGAGACGGACAACCCACTCCGGGCCAATCGTTTCGGTGATCAGCTGCGAGAGCATAGGATTTGCCTTGAGCAGCCAACGGCGAGGTGTTATGCCGTTAGTGACGTTGGTGAACTTCTCCGGCATGAGATCGTAGAAGTCCTTGAACAGCGAATCCTTGAGGATCTCGGAATGGAGCTTCGCCACACCATTGGTCGTGGTGGTGCCGATGATGCACATGTTGGCCATGCGCACATACCGTTCCCCGTTCTCGTCGATGAGCGACATACGCGCAATGCGGTCGGGATCGGACGTGATCTTGGAGGCGATATCCTTGAGGAAACGGCTGTTGATCTCGTATATTATCTGAAGGTGACGCGGGAGAAGCGCCTCCATCATCGGCACAGGCCACTTCTCAAGAGCCTCGGGAAGGATGGTGTGGTTCGTGTATCCGGTGGAGTTGCGGGTGATATCCCACGCATGATCCCATTCAAGACCCTCTTCGTCAACGAGAATCCGCATCAACTCTGGTATCACAAGAGCGGGATGGGTTTCGTTGAGATGGATGAACACCTTCTGCGGCAGCATGTCCCAGCTATCGTTGTTCAGGCGGAAACGGCGGAGGATGTCACGCACCGAACAGGCCACAAAGAAGTACTGCTGCTTGAGACGCAGCTCCTTGCCCGCCATGGTGTTGTCGTTCGGATAGAGGACCTTCGTGAGATTCTCCGCGAGAACCTTGTTTTCCACCGCAGCGACGTACGATCCCTGATTGAAGTCGGCAAGGTCGAATTCGTCAAGCGCACGTGCGCTCCACAGGCGAAGCGTGTTGACGGCATGCTCATATCCGACAATCGGCAGGTCGTACGGAACGCCCTGCACGGTGATGGCCGGATACCAAGTCCATTTCAGTTCTCCGTTAGTGTCGCGTTTACACTCGACATGTCCGCCGAAAGATACCGTCTGCGAATATTCGGGACGCGTAATCTCCCACGGATATCCATCCTTGAGCCAATGGTCAGGCTCTTCCACCTGCTGACCATCGACAATCTTCTGGCGGAAGATGCCAGAGTCGTAGCGGATGCCGTAGCCCATCGCCGCAAGGTCGAGTGTCGACATCGAATCGAGGTAGCATGCCGCGAGACGCCCCAAGCCTCCATTGCCAAGGCCAGCATCCGTCTCGAAATCGCGCAATGTGTTCCAGTCGATGCCATAGGCACGGAGCGCGTCACGGCAAAGCTGATCAGCCTTAAGGTTTATTACGTTGTTGCCGAGCAGTCGGCCGATAAGGAATTCAAGCGAAAGGTAGTATACGTATTTGGAATTTTGCTTGCGGTACTCAGCCTGCGTATCCATCCAACGTTCCGTGATGCGATCACGGATCGCATGCGCAAATGCAAGATAACGGTCGCGATCCGTTGCCGTGGCCTCGTCCTTTGCGAACGTATACTTCAAATGGTGCGAATAATCGCCCTGAAGCCCTGCTACGCTCATTTCAACACGTGCAGAACCCACTTTACCGTCATTCATTCTTCGTTAAGCCTTATTTGATTTAAATATGGCCTTTGATTATACCATATTCTGCTAATGTGTGCCGAACCACGGTGACAAGACAAAGTACATGGTATCCCCTGTGATATTCTCTCCATCCGAAGAGTGCGCCCTGTACTCCTTTAACGGCAAAACACATTATCTACAAATCCATCCTTGTCAACATAGATGAGATAGCGCTTCTCTGGAGTTGAATATAGATACGCACTGTCTTTTATCTTTGGAATGCGCTCATTCATAAGCCCCAATGTATGGATCTTGATTTCCTCTCCTGGAGCAAACACTCTATGTGGCACACCGATGTTTTCTTTGACTTTCTCTAAGGAATACTCCCCTGCGAGAATACGCATCATGCTGAAATTTCGCCGAACCTCAATCTGCTCCCTAACAAGATAAGCCACCAAGACCGCATTTGCAACGAGAGAAACCATCAGCATCGACAGTTTCAGAGTCAAAGTGAATTTGCCGCCATTTTCTCCATCGTTTTTCATGCAGATCCTCCTCTCACCGTCTCACACCATCTTCCCCATACACGCCATCTGAACTGTAGAACCGCAGATGCTCCACATATCCGTCACAGCCGACATGCACCAGAAAAAAGCCTGGCGGGAATCGAGCAGAGAAACTATAGGCCTTGTGCGACACTGGATAGAACTGTGCTGACGGATGAATCAAGAACGCCCCTTCAACGGCAGGATTACCGTCCTTTTTGACAGGAACACACTCACGCCCTGAACCGATCCGCCTCTCAATCTCACTGAACGGCAAGCCCGATGCCAAAACCTCAAACGTCTTGACCGATTGATATGATAAAGGGCCAAAACAAAGCACCCAGATCAAAAACAAAACAACTGCATTGACGAACAGTGAAACGCCAAGAAGTCCATCTATCCATGTCTTTTTGATTCGCAACATCTTCATCCTCTAAAACTCAATCATAATAGCACAGGAATCTATCAATCGTACCATCCCTATTGATGTACACAAAGAAACGGGCGGATGACGGCATTGCGTAGAAATAAACCTTATGCTCTATTGGAAACACGGATTCCTTGCGGCATCCAGAAGTCCGGACAGGGAGCTGTTCATTTGGAAGATAGACATGAGGCTTCCGCCCCATGAAGCGCACAAGCTCCTCCGCCGTATGCCGTTCGGCAAGGAAACGAAACACCTTCAAATCGCGGCCATGGCAGCGAAACTCCATCATCAGAAAACCGGCAAGCAGAAGATTCAAGCCCAATGAAATCATGAGCACGAGTCCACCAATCCCAGGCCTCGAACCTATTTTAAATTCAGTCATCACTTCATTCTTCATACCACTTCCAATAACGTTTGGGTTCTTTTCATCACATTCAGGATTATATCACAATTCCGGCATACAGCTTGCACGCTTTATCATACAACGCCACCCCTGTTTCTGTTTTTGATTCTTTCATGATCGTTTATGAAATTCACAAACCTCTACACGCAACAAACGAAAGGAACCTCCCATGCATTTATCTCAGGTCCGGAACTTCCTTGGGCTACGGCAAAACCTCCGTCGCACTGCTTAACGGGGTTTATGCCCATCATGAGTGCGGCAAGGTTTGATATCCCGTCCTGGTCCTCGTCCCCGGCGGCATTTACAGGATTATCAGAATTTTCAACATCCCAAATCCTGTCAATCTTGTTAATCCTGTCAGAACAACTCTGCGATTCTCCGCGACTGGCGCAACAGCCCATCAATCGCCCCAAGCCTGTTTTCACGGCACAGCGCAAACAACCACGCAACGATCGATGCCGCCGCGCCAATGAGCAGAAACGCTGTCCACACCTTCATCATGTAAAGGATATATCGTAGCATTCACCATTGAGATTCCGACCCGCAATTTAATGCGGACAGCAAACTGTCATGGCTACCGTATTTACATGTTATGCCTTTGCATTCGGCAATCTCGCGGAACCTGTCGTTGAACGTGCCGGAATGGGTGGGGTCTTTGTCGAGCTGCCCTGATGGCGGAGCCTTGGGACCGCTGTAGAAGAAAACCGGTGCCTTGGAAGCCGTGCAACGACGGAGAAGTTCTGCAGGGGAGAACCGCTCTATCCATTGAATACACTCTTCCCGGTTGTCCAGCCATTCCTGAAAATTCCTGTAGCCGAAAAGGTTAGCCCCATATCTGGAATTGGGGATCCATTCGCGCATCTCCTTCGGATCAAGTGACGTCTGGGGATATTGTGCATAAACTGCCTTTATCCCGAACATGTTGTCTCCGGTGAGAGACGCATACAGGCACGCGCATGCACCGGCGCTGCTCCCTGTCAACACAATGCGGGTCGCATCCAGATTCCATTCATCCGCCTTTGAACAGATGAAACGCAACGCAGCTATGACATCATCAAGGCTCGCC
>JAFXEA010000462.1 GCA_017521065.1 Kiritimatiellia bacterium
GCGAAATCTCATGCTCATTTCTGTTTCCTTTCGGGAAATTGGCGGGACGTACCGGGTGTCCGGGCCATTTCAAAGACAAGTTCGCCTCCGCGCATCAAATCGGAGTGTTCAAGTTCCGTTCCGCAGATTTTCTGCCCATTGAACGAAACGGAACGCACATATCTGTTCTCCGGCGAGTTTCCGAGCACGGTTATCTTCAATTCGGCACGACGATATGGATGGGATATCTGCAGTGTGGCGCTGTCCACAATAGGAGAACCGATCTCGTACCGACCACTCTGCGGTTCGACCGGATAGAAGCCAATCGCAGAAAGGATGTACCAGGCGCTCATCTGCCCGCAGTCCTCGTTGCCGTCAAACCCCTTTCGCGTCGCGGAATAGCACCGCGCCATGATCTCCCGCACCCGTTCCTGAGTTTTATCCGGCCGACCGACCCGATTGTAAAGATAGGCCACATGATGAGACGGCTCG
This sequence comes from Kiritimatiellia bacterium, assembly GCA_017521065.1. Lineage (GTDB taxonomy): Bacteria > Verrucomicrobiota > Kiritimatiellia > RFP12 > UBA1067 > UBA1731. The sequence continues at coordinate 472 of JAFXEA010000462.1, forward strand.
TTCCCATGGATTGTGGTGCGCCACCTGTCCGGCTTGAAGAAGTTTTCTTCGAAGTACCGGTCGAGCCTGTCGGCAAAAGCCTTGTCGCCACCCAGCAGGCCGGAAAGCAGAGGAATGTCATGCGGAACGCACCAAAGCGCGGTTTCCGGAATGCATTCCGTGTAATGCCAGGCGAATCCGCTTTTCGGGTCGCACCATTCTCCGGCGGCGTTCTTCGGAAGACACATTCTTTTCCCGGCGCACCACACATTGGTCCACGTATGCGAACGGTTCCTGAAAAAAGCGGCGTCCTGCGCTGCACCTGCGGCTTCCGCCAACACGGCCGCCGCCGTATCGTCAAATGCAAAGTCCTGCGTGCGGGAAACCGACTCGTAAACCTTGTCGCACGGCACGTATCCAAGTTCCTGATACCAGGAAAGACCGGCGCGCGTTTCTGGGAATTCGCCGAAGCAGCCTCTGTCCCGCCAGGTACACTCGCGGTCGTTCTTCTGCGGCGTCGTCGCATTCTTCCGCACAGCCTCATATGCTTTCCCTACATCGAAGCCGCGAAATCCTTTTGCCCACGCCTCCGCCAGCATGACTTCCGCGGGACCGCCGACCATAATGCCCGTATATCCAGGGTTGGGCCACTTCGGAAGCCACCCCCCTTCGTCATACGCCTGCAGAAGAGCACGCATCATCCCGTCGACACGCTCCGGCGCCACAAGAGTCAAGAGAGGATGTTCGGCGCGATATGTATCCCAGCCTGAATAGCAAGTGTAGCTCTCCCCCTCATGCACCTTGTCGTCAAACGCCGAATAGTACCTGCCGTATTCCCCAATCTCGCGCGGATAGAGCGAAGCATGGTAGATGCCCGTGTAGAAAATGCGCTTGACGGACTCATCTGCCGTCTCTATGGTCAACCGCCCCATCCTCTCGCGCCATACTTCCTTCATCCGCGCAGAAAGTGCCCCGACAGTCTCCCCTGGCCGGATTTCCCGGCGAAGATTCTCCCTTGCCTGCTCTGGAGAGATGAGCGACACCCCCACCCTGACGCATAGCGGTGCGGAAGACGGAGCGAACACGGCCCAGCCACCGGCGACATCGCCTTTCACTTTACGTTCTCCGTCTTTCAGCCGTACGCCGCGATAGCGGTGCGGCGCAGGCGGCTCCGGAGAACCTTCATACGTGCCGCAAGAAACGAACGGACGCGAAAACTCCAACACGAACCATCCCTTGAAATTCGGCAACGGGTATGAATGATGTGCATCCAGACGATCGGAATTCCATCCCGTCACCGACTTGCCGTCGCGGGAAAATTCGAGAAATCCGTCTTTAGGGGATTTGTCGCTCCATCCGTTCACATAATCGCGCGACGCATCAATGACAATATGCGGAGTGTCGGCACCGTCGGGGAAATGAATTTCAAAAAGCGCCGCCCGAGACGTTGCGGACATCACGGTACGCACTCCACTGGCTGTTATTTCGGCACGGTACGGAGTGGAATCGAGCTGTTCCATCGAAGAAACCGCTCCTCTTTTCGAAAAATCGCACTCCACCGCGCCTACCCGCGGCATCAGCGAAAAATGCCCCCAGTCTCCCATGCAGATTGCGGGTTGGCGCGTAGCGATGAAACCGAGGAAATTCGTTATGCCCGCACATTCGAAACTCACTCGCCCGACTTCGGTGCGACGCGACATCGGCACCCACTGTATCGAACCAAACGGAGTTCCGGTCATCGGCATCATTCCGCCGCCCTCGCCCTTCCCGGTTTGGGTGCCAATCATCGGATCCACCCAATCAAGCGGCTCCGTCGCCATTCCGGCACCAAGCCGGCAAACGCCAAGCGACACCGAAGCCAATGCCACCGCAATCGTCTTTTTCATTTTCACCTTCCTTTTCAACGCACCAGAACAGAAAATCCTCGAACGTACTCAACGGAGAATGTCGTCAACCCCTGGACGTCATCGACAGTTTCAACCACCTTTTGGGAACAGCCGCTATACGGTCTGTTGACCAATTCAAAACTGTCCGTACAAAGCCCCAAGGAGGATGCCGCCGCGGTCTTCACAGTCAGAATCGCCACACGACGAAGCCCTGCCGGACGCTCGCGCGACCCACCGGGAGTCAGGATCCTGACGGGAAGTTTAGCATCGGCAAAGACGATAGGATTGTCGATGAGCGTATTTTTCACTCCATAATCGCAAATTGTCTCGCGCCCATCGGCCGGTATTGCGATTTCCAATCCCGTACCCGAAGCAAAGGAAAGTGCCACACCCTCGAAAGCCTCAGAAGAGAGCGCCCTAAGGTTGCCGCCGACTACAGCAAGCGTGTTGAAGCCTTCGTTCGGAACGGCCCCGCCGTCCGTACCGAAAAACGGAGCTTCGCCACCTATCGCCAGAGTGCCCTCGCCCTTTTTGGTCAGCCGGCCATTCCATGTAAACCGCTGCGTCACCGCCAGCACCGCATCCTTGGACACATTGAAATATGCCGGTCCGCTGACATATATGCCGCGGTTCGGCGTTTCAAGCACCATGGAATTGGTTATGACAAGATGCGAATAGGCACGAATATTCAGCGCATCATACGTCCAGAAATCGAGCGGCGCTCCTAAACTACTGGAATCGGAAACGGACACAAAGCCGCAATATTCGTCGTTAACCACGTCGTCGCTTCCGTTAAGGCAGATCTTTCCCGTGAAATTCGTGTTCATTCCCTTCAAATCCACGTAGCCCTTCGTATCCGCTTTCAACTTCATGATCTCTACTGTTCCGCTCCCCCACACCTCGCTTTCCAATGCGATGGTACCTCCGTCCTGCACACGGAATTGATTCGTTGCGGACGGATCGACATAGATGCGACCAGCAAGATTGAACACTCCACCTATGTAGTTTCCGATTCTATTGACAGAACCAATCACTCGATAATCCTTGATTCGAACTTTCTTGCTCTTGGCTCTCAACAAAAGGTGACCTCCCTTAACTGCAAGACTATGACCTGGGAATGTCAATTCTTCCGTCGAGGAGGACGAATACGCATAGATGATCTTGGTGGTGTAATAATCCCGATCCGGCCCTGGATCAGCTCCATCACTCCAATTGGCCTTACTTATGAAAGAACTGTCTGCGTCCGTGGAATCGTCTTTGACCGTATTCGTTACTACTTTGCACGGCTGTTTCAGGAAGAGAGTGGAAAGTCCGTCGACGTCGGTCCGTTCGTACATCTCAATCACGGGGAATGGCGTCGCCTCAAGCTTGAAATCCTCCGGATTAAGCACTGTGCCCGCCGGAGCTTTGAATACGGCTATTTCAGGCACCTGCATGCCATCCGGATAATTGCCAAGAGTGTAGCCGGAATCGAAAAGTATGCGGATCCTGTTCTCAAATGTGAACGACGAGAGAACCTTCACGCATGATGCTTTCTTCGAAGACTTGTCATAAATCACGTTCACGCACGAATTCGACTTGAAGTCGATATTCGCCACCGAGACGACAGATCCCGCCTCTTCGCCTCGCACCGCACAGTTGTACCCGAGCACGAGCGTTCCAGGAAAAACGGTGGATGTGTCCGCCGAATACTCCGTACGCCATTCAGATGATGCCCGGATATCGGCATACTGTTTTGGGCATTGAAAACAGTTGATGGTTCCCGTATATCCGGAAAGCGAATTGTCGACGAACCTGCAGACGAAATTCCCCGTCTCCCAGGTTGTGTTTCCGGGATTATCTCTAGTGAAGAGCCAAAGCGAATTCTGTTCTCCTCCGGAAATCGCCGCCTTAAAAACTATCGTCGATTTCCTGGGGTTGCTGTAGATTTTGATGGGGGACGACTGAGTTGCCTCAACCTTGACCCTCCCGGACACGATATTGCTAATTCCGAACCAGCCGCACAGCGTCCCGTTTCCGAGAACAAGTCCTTCTCCAGTACCGAAATCGGTAGTTCTGGGTCCATTGGCGGCAAAAAGCGCGAGGGTCCCAACCGGGCCACCCGCCTCGCCGATATGGAGCGAGTTGCCGGCAAATGCAGTGTCGCAATGGGCGACATTGCGCAAAACCTTGCTGCCTTTGACAAAATAATCCACTGAAGGATCCAAAGCCCCTCCCGCAACCCCGGAGGGCACCCCATCGATCATCCAATTTGCCGCATTCGTAAACGACGACGTCCATGCGGTGTCCGTGACGTCGAGAACCGCACTCACGGCATACGCATCGGCAGATGCAACAGCACATGCCGCCACCAACAATGTCTGAGACAGTCTTCTGATGTCCATACTTTCTTCTCCTTATTAATTTTGTTTCGAAACGCAATCCTTGCCGCTCTTCCCTCGCTCCCGTATCAACGGTTCGATGGCTATGCCGTATGGCGCAAAAGTCCTTATGCGTCTTTCGCCATCAAGAGTCAAGAATGCCACACGTTGCGCATCACGCGTATGGTTCACCGCAACCAACGCCACACTGCCATCCTCTGGAGAGCGCCACCAGGCACCCACCACGCCAGCCATTTTGGCGCGATAGACACCCTGTCTTGCTGGATTCTCCGTATTCGGCCATTCGTAATCCCGTTCTTGCACTGGCTCCAACAGCTTCAGTTCGTCAAGATACTCACCGTAAGCGAGATATTTTTTGGCGTCAAGACGCGCCTTCCCCAAACAATGCATCCAATCGGCATATGAGTTCTTGTCCTTGCGGAAAAGCCAGGGGCCCATCCACCCATTCTGCACACCCCATACAAAATGGAGCGACTGGACGGCACGGAACGAATCTATATCCGTGGTCCCCCGCATGGGTGAACCGAAATAGACCGCATAATCTGAATACACGGCTGAATAAAACGGCACTACATCCGGTTTTGGAACCAACGCACGCAAAAAACCGTCAATCACATCAATCCAGGTCTCACCGCATCCCTCCGTGGCGAGCGGAACTCCCCCATGTCTCCGTCTGATTTCACTGAACATTCCGGCATAACTCTCACGCCACCACGTACCTCCACCAGCAGGATGGGGATGCGACTCAGAAAAGCATGGTTCTGCACGGGATTCTCCAACCTGGTCGAAATAAACCGCCCCGGAACCCAATTCCGAAACAAGGCGCGAAGCGATATCCACCACTACGTCGCTCCAAAGCGGTGTGGACGGACACATCACCCCGTTGA
>JAFXEA010000463.1 GCA_017521065.1 Kiritimatiellia bacterium
ATGCCGGTCCGTGTATAGCGAGGAACAAGCAGCGGATAGAGCTTTGCGTAATGATCGTCCTCATTCTTCTGAAGCGCATTGTGCTCCGGTCCACGCTTCGCCGCACCAGGCACCGGACGATAGTAGTGGACGTTCATCATGAGGTTGATCCTGTCAGGAAGAACCTTTCCAATGGCTCCTACAGACGGCCCCGCGCCCGGAACGTTCACACGGACCGGGTACGCCCCCTTCGACAGATCCTTTGGCACTGAAAGAAAACCGTAAACCTTACGTCCAAAAGGATCGCTCAGCGAAAGCATGTACACGTTGCATCCATTGGTGGACATAGACGGGATCGGCTCCAGCTTCACATCCTCAGGAACTTCGCGGTTGTAGCGCGCAATCGCATCGCGCCAGAACTTCTCGAAATCCTCTGGACGCTTGTCGCCGCCGGAGATCTGTTCCTTGGAGAACACCGCGCCCCAGCGTTTCGTTACCTTCCCGCAATTCACCGTAAGCAGGAGAAATCCGGGAATGTCCCGCGTCCCCTTTACGGTGAATTCACTCTGCTTCGAAAGATCGACCTTGAACTCGGAAAGTATCCTATTTCCAAAATTGTCGAGGCGCACATGCGCAACACCTGTCGTGAGCGCCGACCGGACTGTAAATATCGCTTCGTCTCCGCACCTGTAATTCGAATCAGGGTCATCGCACCAGACGGAGAACGGAGGGATGCCGGATTTTACGTTCTTGATCTCAAGTCCTTCGATGTTCACCGCGACAGGCTCTCCGCGTGAAGGATTCTTCATCTCGCAGTTGCGCAGCGCAATGTTGCGCGGAGGACACGCCGAATCGCCGCGCAACTCATACGCGTACCAACCTTCAACCGCAGTCACATTCTCGACAGTGACATCCTCTATCCGTGTGTGGACATTCGGAGGGTTGAGCGGCTTGTCTCGTCTCAGCCACTGGTAATCGGACATGATCTCGAATATGGAGCATTTCGTGCGCATCGCCTTTACGTTACGCACCCTCACACCTTTGACGTAACCGCCGCGGGCGGGATTGGTCTTGATGAACAGCACCCGCCACACTTCACCTTCCACATTACAGTTTTCAAGCGTTATGTTCTCTATGCCGCCGGAAAGCTCGCTGCCGATGCCAAGCAGGGTGTGTCCGTTTACGACAGTGCAGTTGCGGATCGTGACATCCTTTGTCGGCCGTGCACGGCGGCATCCCTCGGCGTTCTTGCCGCTCTTCATGCAGAATCCGTCATCTCCCTGGTCAAGGCGGCAATCCTCAATCAAAGCGCGCTGCACGGAATCAAGGTCGATTCCGTCTGTGTTTGGTCCGTCGCACCGCAGATCAAGGCCGCGAATCGTGACGTCATCAGTGCAAAGCATATGGATGGTCCAGTTAGGGGAGTTCCGCACACGGAACCCTTCAAGACGGACCTTGCCGCAGTCCTTGAACTGGAAGAAACGCGGTCTCGGGATTTTCTTCCTAAAAGCCTCCCCATGCCAGTAACCGACATTGGCCTCGAAAGTTCCGGAACCTGTCACCGAAACATTGGTCGCGCCAACAGCCATGACCAAAGCCCTTGAATCCGGATAGAGTGCGGGATCATCAGGGAATACAAGCCGCGCCCCCTCCTCCAGATGCAACTCAACTCCGTCTCCAAGAGTCAACGGACCGGTCGTCCAGTCACCGGCGGGGACAACCACGCGCCCGCCTCCAGCCTTGGCCGCAGCATCAAGCTTCGGCTGCAGTTCAATCGACGCGGCAATCGCCGCACCTGCCGTCACTGCGGCGATTATGGCACAAACCAATCTGCATTTATCCATTTTCATGTCTCTCCTTTGCAAAAACCGATGAAGACGCACATCCACAGTCACGCGGGATGCGTGACCCAAATGCGCAGAAGGTTCTGAAAGGTTTTGCAACTTCCTTCCACCCTCAAAAACCAACTAAAAATTATAACAAGAATCGCAACAAAAGCAATTGGCAAATCAGGAATGATGCTTCATCCGTAGATTTAAGGTTTTAATCGACGTCGGCTTCTCTGAAAAAATGTCATGAGTCCCCAAACGAATATCGCCATTTCATTTGCGGATGAACACACGGGCTCCGACGGGTGCTTTCCTAGGGTCAAGCCTATCGCCTCGGATTATGCGGCCCTTGATATAGTAGAAGGTATTCTTCGAATTCCAGTTCTTGCCTGCAACAGCGTACGGTCCTTTTTTCTGTCTAAGAACACCAAGTTCCCTGAAGTTGGATTTATCATCAAGATCGCGAATCGTTTTCGGTTCACTGCGGGAAACGGGCTTTTTCGATGCCTTGGCTGACATGAGCTGTTGCTTTTTCTTAGGAGCGGAAGCTTTCACCTTCTGCCCTCCTGTAAATGGAGGTTTTGCGTAGTAGTTCTCTTTCCCTGCCTCACTGGATTTGTCGGGAGGATTCTTCTTGAACAACGAAGAAAAGAACGTAGGCGTCTCAGGTGCGACATTGCGTCCCAGCTTGCCGACCATCGTATCGACGTTACCGTAGAGCACCTTTTCAAGGTAGGGATCTCCGACAACAAGCCTTTTTGCGCGTACATCCGGATCGTACGCAGGCTTTGACTTGAGGTCAAGCCTCTGACGTACGCTTGGCATCGCAAAAAGCATTCCGCATCTCTTGCGTCCGCGATGGTTCCGTTTCTGCCACTTGTTCGGAGCTCCATACGCGACATGGCTGTGGCAGACGACCTGCGTGTCCTTGAGCCGGTATTCCTTCTTGAGAACCGCCACCAGTTCACGAATGGCGTCAAGTTGAGCGAGGGTGACAGGCTTGTTGTGATAGCCGACCACCTCTATTCCGATCGAATGGTCATCACACTCCTCACGACCGCACCACATTGACCTTCCGGCGTGGAATGCTTCACGGTCTCTGTCCACAATGCGGTGAACCACCCCTTTTTCATCAATGCAATAGTGAGCCTCACCTCGCTCGGACAATTTGTTGAGCGAACTACGCGCACCGGCCTCGGTCGTGTGCAACACGATAAGCCGTGTCGATTTTCTTATGGGACGCTCCGGATTTCGCGGACTGCGATAGCGGTTTGAAAAAGACAGCGCCCCTGCACACAGGGGCGCC
>JAFXEA010000040.1 GCA_017521065.1 Kiritimatiellia bacterium
AGCTGGGCTTTCGTCACCTCAATAGACAAGATGCCGATTCAGGTCTGGGCATGGCGATCGGCAATGTCGAGGTGACGCTTGTCGAATTGACATGTGCTTTTGCCACGATTGCACGAGGTGGAGATGGCGCAATCTCACGCGAGTCGTCATATCTTGTTTCCGAGATACTTTCAGGCAGCGAACGTTCAGGCGCTGCGCTCGGACATGTGGCTGATGTCGTCACTTCACGCTTTGCATGGAAGACGGGAACGTCAAGTGCATATCGCGATGCATGGACGGTTGCATGGAATCCTGAGTATGCGATTGGCGTGTGGTGTGGGCATAAGCGAGGCGGGTTCGGCGACAAGTCGCTTGTCGGAGCCAAGGCTGCGGCCCCTGTAGGCTGGAAGATCGCTCGGCTTCTGCATCCGCAGAATGATGGGGCGTGGTTTGTCGAGCCGGGTGAGATAAGGACGGTTGACGTCTGTACGCTTACAGGCGCGGTGGCCTCTGAAGATTGTCCGGAGCGTGTGAAAGGGCGTCTGATAGCAGGACGCAGTTCGCTGCGGCCTTGCACTGCCCATAGAAAAGACACCCGAGGGAATGTAATTACACTTCTTCCGGAAAACGAGAAAGGCGGATTCAAAATCGTCTCTCCTGAGAACGGCGCCGAATTCCAGCTTGTTTCAGCGGGACTTTCCGAACGCATTGTGTTTCGCGTTTCCGGGAATGTCGACAACAGGCGCCTTTGGTGGTTTATTGACGGCAAAAAAGCGGGTGAGACGAAAGGCAATGAGGCTTTCGTTGCCCAAATGGAAGATGGTGAGCACACAGTTGCGGCTGTTGATGCAACCGGAGAATCTTATTTGATATACTTCAAGGTAAAGGATAAACAGGGAAAATGAATACAAAGAAGATAACGACGGCGTCTGCAATTACAGTTCTTTCGGGACTCGTGATTGTGCTGGGAACGATGTTAGGAGTTGTTTGCCATAAGGTTGGTGAATTCGACAAAAAACACGGAAGTAACATCTGGGCGAATCTATCTGCTGCGGAGCTGCTGACAAAAACAAACAGCATCCCTGAGAAAGCAGCCATAAAGACTGGCAATGACGAGACTTCGTCTGCAGACGACGAAAAGATCCAATCTTCACCTGAGATGAAGATTCTTGATGTGGAATATGAGGGAGATGATGTCCTTGAGATATTTCTTTCAGAACGTCCTGATATGGATGTCGTCAGAAATTACATCAGTGTAGAGCCGCTTGCCGAAGGGCATCTTTCGTTCAGATACAGCGGCGTTTCATGCCGAATCTTTGTTACTGGAGAATTCGCTTACCGTACCAACGTGACTCTGCGTGTCAAAAAAGGCTTCCCTCTTTACGGCAAGGGTGCAAACCCCGCGCCAGAAGGATCTCTCAAGGAGGATTTTGAATACACCTTCCGCCGCAAGGACCGCACACCTTATATGAAGTTTGCAGACAAAGGACGCTACCTTCCTCCTGCAGGACTTCGCGCAATTGCATTCGAATCGATGAACGTCACAAACATCACAACGGAAATACGTCGTGTTGCGCCCGCGAATGTGGTTCAAATGCTCGCACGCGAGGAATCGGTATATTCAAATTACAGCGAACCTTATTGGGGGGCAGTGAAGGGCGAGGATGTGCAGGAGCTTGCCGGTGAGGTCGAGTCGAATCGCTTTGTCTGCGCCAACCTGCCAAATGTGAAAGAGAAAACCATTTTGCCGGTGTCAATGCAAGACGGCAAGCCTGACAACGGCATTTATTTAATAACCGCACTGATGGCAGATCATCCGCGTTGCGATTCGCTGAGTTTTTGGAGCGATGAGAAAAAAGTGCGCAATCCCTTGAATTGCCGTGTTGTATGTGTTTCGGACCTCGGATTGAGCGTCCGCCGGTGGAATGGTGGTGGCCTTGGCGTTTGGGTGACTTCGCTTACGACGGGAAAACCGGTCGCGGGGACGGAAGTTACCGTATATTCGTCTGCTCAAATCAAGGTGATGGAAGGTGTGACGGACGAAAACGGATGGTGCGAGCCGAAGCGTGTAGACAAAGGCGAGCCTTTTGCCATTGTTGCCGTTGCCGATGAAGATCTCGATATGACGTTTATGGCGCTTCGCGATTCTATGAGAGTTGACGAAACGTTGGAGGATGGTGCGCGCTATGATCATCTTGGGGAAGGAGAGTCTGCAGCGTTCCTTTGGACTGAACGTGGAATCTACCGCCATGGCGAAAATATTTTTCTCCACGCCATTTTCCGGGATGCAGCGAACAAGGCGCCTCGTGCGTTCCCGGTGGAGTTTCGGCTGTCGTCGCCATTGGATGAAGTGCGTGCGGTAGAGAAGGTCATGACTGATTCAAACGGCTCGGCTGATTGCGAGAAGTTTTCAGTTCCCGCCGATCAGCCGAGCGGTGTCTGGACAATCAGGGCCTTCATTCCGGGAACCCAAAAGTGTTTAGGTTTCAGAGAAGTCAAAATCGAAGAGTTTGCGCCGCCGCAGATCCGCGTCAAGGTGGAAGACGACAAGGCGCTTAATTTCCCTTCTTTTGGGTTTGAGGTGTCTGCCGAGCATCTTTTCGGTGGACCGGCGCACAATTTGCGGTGTGAAGGTGCGGTTGTTTTTGAAGATGTGCCGTTTGCGCCTGCTGATTGGAAGGGATGGCGCTTCGGAAATGAGATGCTTGGGCTTAAACCCTCGTTTCGTCGTCTGAAGGTTGATGGACTTGCCCTTGACAAGGATGGCAAGGCCGTGTTCTCGGCGCCACTCTGGGCCGATTCGGGGCTCCCGAAGGCTGCTGTTCGCGCAACGGCGCAAGGAACGGTGTTTGAGGACGGAGGCAGGCCCGCTACAATGCGAAAGAGCGTTATTCGTCACTTCTACCCGTACTACATCGGTTCAACGATGCCAAGCTGGGTGAAACTTGATGGCGGCAGGCCCAAAATGAAGATCGTCTGCGTTACGGCCGACGGAAAGCGTCTGGCGGAAGAGAAAGAGCTCATGGTCAAAATTGAGCGCATCGACTCGTTCTATTCCTATAAGACTGATGAGCGTGGATGGGCGACATGGAATTGCGAGCGGGTCCGCTCTACGATAGCGGACGGAATTAAGATAAAGACGGCGTGTGACAAGGAATTGGAATTCGAATTGCCGCTTGATAAATGTGGCGACTATGCGGTGACGGTCAGCGATGAGAAGACGCACGTTTCTTTCGGGCGCGAGTTCTACTTGAGCGATTGGGGTGACAATGTCGTGCGCGCTCCTCTTGCCGATCCCACGAAGGTCTCGCTCACGGTGGACAAGGCCTTTTACCGTGTAGGCGAAAAGCCTCGTCTCATTGTCAAATCACCGTTCGCCGGCAAGGCGCTTCTGTCTGTGATGCGCGATAGTCGGGTTTACACGGAAGTCCTGACTCTAACAAATGCGACGAGTGAGGTTGTCTTAAGGCCGGTACGAGCGGAAAACGCCCCTAACCTTGATGTGTTCATTAGTGTTGTCCAGGGCGTTGAAGCGAGCGCTAAAAGGCTCGCCGTTCGTGCGCATGGGCAGACGACGTTAATCGTAAGACCGATTGAAAATGAAATACCCGTTTCCGTGAAGGGAAAGGTGGATATCGGTGAGGGCGGATCTGTTGTTGCAGTGGATGTTGCAGCCTCAGGAGCAGGTGAGGCTGTGGTGACGCTCGTGGATGAAGGGATCAACATATTGACAGGAGAAAAGACTCCTGACCCAGTTGGGTTCTTCTCCTGGCCACGTAATGCGGAACATCCCCTATACGACATATATCACCGCGTACTGCCCGTTCTTGGCATGGATCCGCTTAAGAAAAACAGAGTTAAGACCGGTGGCGGTTTCGGTGCGGAGATGCTCTCTCGTGTAAGTCCTGTTCCGACGCGTCGCTTTAAGCCGCTTTCGATGTGGAAGGCTAAGGTGCCTGTTGTGGACGGCAAGGCGAAGGTTGAATTCAAGTTTCCCGAATTCGTTGGCGAAGTGCGGGTTACGGCTGTTGCATACAGCGAAAAAGCAACCGGCTCGAAATCGGAACAGTTTAAGGTTTCGCCCAAACTTGTCATGATGCCGGATGCACCGCGCTTTGCTGCGCCCGGAGACATGTTTGATGTGACGCTCCCCGTTTACAATCGTGGTGGCGCCAACGGCAGATTCTCGTTTGATGTTGCCGTTGACGGGGTGTCTATGGTTTCCGCTAAAGATGTCGCTCTTGCGAAAGATGCATCGACCAACATCGTCTGCCGTGTTGTTGCGCCTGATGCGCCAGGTGAGATGAAGATAAGATATGAGACGCGTGGCTTTGGTGAAAATCATGTTTCCGAGCTTATTCTTCCCGTGCGCCCTGCAGTTGCATGGAAGGAGACGTCTGGTGTTAAGAGGCTTGCTTCAGGCGAGAAGTTCGAGCCTGAAGAAGGTCGTTTCGCTTATCGCGAATTCGATTCGCCGCTTGGCGATCTTTCGCGGGCGATAGAGTGGCTTTCGGAATATCCGCATGGATGTCTTGAGCAGACGGTCTCACGTATCTTCCCGCTCATATCTGCGGGTGGCGTTCTTGCCGGTGTGAAATCAAATGCTGGTGATTCGGCGAATGATGTTGCACTTGCAGGCGTCAAGCGTGTGGAGTCAATGATTAGGGAAAGCAATTTTGTGATGTGGCCAGATGTCGATTACGCGCCTTGGGATGAGGATGTGTCGCTTTATGCTTCGCACT
>JAFXEA010000464.1 GCA_017521065.1 Kiritimatiellia bacterium
AACAAGCGGAGCTTTGCTGACGCACGCACCATACCTGTTCCTTTCCGGAATCACCTCACCAGTATGCGAGAGCCGATCATGCGTGAAAATCCGTAAAGCAGCGCTCCACCGGACGCATCGCCCGTTGCCGTTGGCTCGTGGGCAAACAGATATTCGTCGGCGGTTTGCCCGGCGGAGAGCCTTGCCGAATGCCGCCCCGTCGCATAGGTACCGATAGCCAAACCGTTGCCGGAAACGCTGAGTGTTCCGTTGTCGTGGACATCTGCATGGAATTCGCGCACCTTCTCGCCAACTCCCTCCCATCGTACACAAATGGAGCAGTTCGAGAGAAGAACACCATCTTCCGTAGCCACCACATCCGGATCGGCAGCTTTCACGGAAAACTTCCTGGAAGGTGACAGAAGTCCCGCATACACGCTCCTCCAGTCGGCTTCGACCGCACCAACATCCATCTTGCCGTTGTACACGCGCTGACCTCCGTTAACATCAAACATGGACATGGTAGAATCGCTCCATGCAGAAACGGACAGCGTATCCGGATAATCAACCGCCGGATTCGTTCCAATCAGAGGAGCACCTTTTTCATCCAACGCCAATTGCGACAGTTCCACATCCGACATACAATTTTGCAGCACCTTGTTCTCTTTGTCCGACACATTGTTACCGGCTGGCATCACGCACTTTGAAAATATGTACTTCTTTTCCACATCAGCGACAAGACGCATGGCGAACAGACATCCGTAGATGTACTTATCCGTATACGAAGTGCTGATGCAAAGAGTCTCCCAATTCCCGTTCTTGTTTCCTGGTCCGAATGTACAGTGTCTCACATCATACACATACGTCAACAGATTATTCCCGTCGTTGTTGTCGAAGAAGCATCCGTAGATGTCAGCGGCCCGGATTCCCGATCCCAAGGAATTCGCCTTGTTGCCGACGATCCGGCAACGCCGCCATGTTCCGCCCCAGCCGGCGGCAGAACGCACCGCAAGGCAATTCGTGACGATACAATCCTCGATTACGGGCGTCCGCCCCTTCGCCAATACGCCCGCAGCCGAACGGTCGTCTGCGGAGGCGTTTGCATCGTCGGTACAGCCGTCGACCAACGTAAATCCGCGAAGCAGCGAATTTTCCCCGAGAACCACGCATCGCACGGCATCGGAGCCTACTTCATCTCCTGTGGCGCGGGATCCGCGTATGAATGTCTCGTCCCGAGCTCCCGAAGCCACGAGAGCCACGCCTGACGGAACCACCGCACGAGCCGCAATGCCTATCGTGGAAGCCGAATCGGTAATCGGCGAGGAATGCACTGCAATCTTCTCTCGATAGTCGCCAGGCGCCGCATGCACAGTATCACCACTCACTGCGTGTTCAAGTGCCGCCGCAAGAGTCTTTTTCGGATGTTCGGCATCTATTCCCGAATTCGCGTCATTGCCCTTATCCGACGCGTCGACATACCAGTCAGTGGCGTAAACGGCCTTTACTTCCGCTTTGATTCCAGAATCCGGTGCCTTGTATTCGAAAGTGGATTCCTTTGAGACTATTACCCCGTCGACTGCAAACCCGAGGAAATTGCGCGTATTTGCATCTGTCGCCTCAAAAGTTGCAAAACCATCTACAGGTACCACGCGTCCCGACGGCGAGATCCCTCTATCTCCTGTGGAACTTGCAGAGACGGCAAACACCGTATCCTGCCTGCATCCAGAAATTGCAGTACCTGAATCCGGGAACAGGACGAGACGCCGCCCTTCGATATCGCCATAGCTGTACCGGTACCACTTGTCGCCAGTCTGCCCGAAACCTATAGCTTGCGACGTGCCGTACAGTCTGAAATCACCACCCGCCGCATCCACAAACTCGGGATCGGCCCTCAGTCGCGCCGTTCCGCTCGACGACGAATAGCCGTCGATTACGCAACCGTGCAGGAATGTGAACGGCGAACTCTGTCCACCATCCACCACGATGATCGAATTGAAGAGTGTTGTCGAACTGTCGTAAGCGCCGATGTTCTTTCCTGCAATCAAGGTGGCATGGGAATGAAGTCCGCCTGCAAGCGTAGTCGACGGAGACGTATTCCCGGTAATGAGACATGACGATGTTACAGCTTCACGGAAGACGGCTTTGTGCTTGTCTTCAACGCTCGATGCCACACCCAAGGTCCTGTTGCCGAACATTCTACACCTGGAGAAATGCCCGGCTACCGCTACAGTCAGCGGAGACACATTGTTTGAGATTATGCATCCGACAAAAGTCAGGTTGGCGTATCCGTAGTTTCCGGTGATGCTCCTGCCCAACGCCCCGGATATGAAATCTTTCTCCTTATCCGAACCTGCCGGAGACGACTTGCCGCCAGCCGTTCTGCCGCCTGTCAATGTAAACCCGTTGAAAAGCATATCGCCGCGCGTCTTGCCGTTCGCATCGCGCACCGGCGCTATGACACGCACTGCCTTGGGACCGCATCCGCAATCTTCCGTATCCACCGTGTCCGGATCGGATTCACCTGCAATGATCGTCCTTTCCGGTCCTTCTTCAGCGATGAAACGCGCAATGACTCCACCCGACACGGAAATTCTGGCACGATATCCCAGCGTAGCATCGG
>JAFXEA010000465.1 GCA_017521065.1 Kiritimatiellia bacterium
ATCCATGTGGACCAGCTTGTAGTCGCCGTTCGAGTCACGCTCGCAGATGGGCAGCTGGCAGGTGGTGATGAACACACGCATGGCGTGACGGTTGATGAGCAGACCGTAGGTATCCTCGGGGCCAACGGCATCGTTACCGTCATCCAGATACAGACCTGCGGTGATCTCAGTCAGAGCCTCGATCGTCCACTCGTTCTCTCGAACCATCTCGTACAGATCGCCCACATGGTAATCCTCAGCCATCTTTCTGTTGAAGAATACGGCGTAAAGGCCCTCCCACATGGTCAGCGACAGGTCGCCCGTGGTAATGAACAGCTTGTCGTGAACCGTGCAGTTCTCGACGAAGGACGCCGACCACCAGGGTGCCTCAAGGTTGATGCTGTCCAGCGAGTCGGGATGGGCGGTTCCGTCACAATGAAGGAGCTTGGTGTTACGGAGCGTCTGAACGCATCAGGGAAGCTGCAGACACGCGGTGCTGACTGCGATCTGTTCCTGCTCAGCGCGAACGCCATAACGGAAGACGGGCGCATCGTCAACATAGACGGTAACGGCAACCGTGTCGCAGCGTCTGTTTCCGGTCCCGGTAAGGTCGTATATGCCATCGGGCGCAACAAGATTGTGCGCGGTGGTATCGACGCGGCAATCGCCCGCATCAAGGAGAAGGCGTGTCCGCCGAACTGCATACGTCTGGGGAAAAAGACTCCGTGCGCCGAGACTGGGAAATGTGCGGACTGCGATTCGCCCGACCGTATCTGCAAGGTGACCGCCATTTTCGACCGCCGTCCTACCGGCACGCCGACCACGGTGTATGTGGTGAATGCGGATCTTGGCTACTGAGATGTCCGGGATGAACAGTCTGCTTCTCAAGAATTGCCGGATCCTTCTGCCCGACCATTCGGTTGTGGAAGGGAGCCTTCTTGTCGAGAACGGAAAGATAGCCGCGATCGGCAAGATGCC
Source organism: Kiritimatiellia bacterium (assembly GCA_017521065.1). Taxonomy (GTDB): domain Bacteria; phylum Verrucomicrobiota; class Kiritimatiellia; order RFP12; family UBA1067; genus UBA1731. The sequence continues at coordinate 958 of JAFXEA010000465.1, forward strand.
CGAAGGGCTTCAGGTCTCAGAGACGAAAGACCTTCGCGGCGCATTGGTCATGCCGGGTCTTGTGAACGCGCATGGCCATACGGCGATGACGCTTGTCAGGGGTCTTGGCGGTGGACTGCCGTTGAAGCGTTGGCTTGAGGAGGCCATATTCCCCGTGGAGGCGAAGATGTCACCGGCGGACATCGAGGCCGGAGTCACATGGGGCGTGATGGAGATGCTCGCAGGCGGCACGACATGCGTTGCCGACATGTACGACTTCCCGGACACGGGAGGGCAGGCTTTCGAGAATGCCGGATTCAAGGCGAACATCTGCCGCGTAGGGCTGAACTTCGTGGAAGGGCGGCTTGACGATTGCGTGAACTTCACGCGCAGGTGGAACTCCGCCGCCCATGCTGGAGTTGTCGCGGATGTGTGCATCCATTCGGAATACCTTACGGACGCGGGATTCTGCCGTGAGCTTGCCACCGCAAACCGCGAACTGGGCCGCCCGCTCCACGTCCATGTGTCCGAAACGCGTCGTGAACACGATGAATGCATTGCCCGTCACGGCAAGACTCCCATCGCGTATCTTGCTGACACCGGCATCCTGGAGCACGGCGCGTATGCTGCCCATTGCGTGTGGGCTACGGATGACGATTTCCGCATCATGCGCGAATGCGGCGTTACACTTGTGCACAACCCCTCGAGCAACATGAAGCTGGGAAGCGGATTCGCCCGGATTGCCGCCGCCAAGGCCGCCGGGGTCAACATCGCTCTCGGAACGGACGGATGCGCGTCAAACGACAACCTCAACATGTTCGAGGAGATGCACCTTGCCGCGCTTATCCACAAGGGGCTAGCGCAAGATCCGATGGTGCTTCAGGCGGGTGACGTGCTGGACATGGCCACTGTCAATGCCGCACGTGCGATCGGGCGCACGGATACGGGTATGATAGAGGTCGGCAAGCGTGCCGATCTTTGCGTGATAGACATGGATCGCCCCCACCTCACACCTGCGCTCGATATCCCGAATCTTCTTGCGTACAGCGCGCAGGCATCAGATGTCGTGATGACAATCGTTGACGGAAACATCCTCTACGACCAAGGAGAGTTCGTGTCTATATATGCCGAAAAGGCGAAGTACGAATTCCTCTCCGCCGTCAAGAGACTTTTCAAGCTGTTGGTGCTGTGTGTAGGAGCAATGCTTTTCGCCTTGACTGGTTGCATGACGCCTGAGAAGGCGGAGGAGAGTGCGGATAAGACAGCCGAACAGCTCACCATCGCAGCATGGGAAAAGGCGATGGGCGTCACGAACATATTCGGAATCGCATACGGAGGCGATCCCATTGCCCCGCTCGTGCCGGATACGAACGGAGTCGTGCGGCTTTCCCTCGATGATGCGCTTCGCGTTGGAGCGAGGAACAACCGCCAGTTCCGTACGCACAAGGAGACTGTGTTCATCCGTGCCCTTGCGCTTGACTCCGAGGAATACGCATTCTCCACAACGTTTTCGGGGATGATACTCGGCGCGCTTTCGGGTGATCCCGAAATCGTGAAGGAGTCCGCCAAGGCTGGAGGTGATCCGAATCTTGTCAGACGCAAGTTCGAGCAGGGCGCGGTGATGACCGGCAACGCTGCCGTCGATATCGCGAAGATGATCCGCGACGACTGGCACAGTTTCGCCTGGACAGGTGACATAACAATGTCCATTCCGCTAATGCGCGGTGCAGGGCGCGACATAGTGCGCGAACCTCTCACCCAGGCGGAACGCAATCTCGTGTACTCGATCTGGACGTTCGAGCGTTACCGCCAGACGTTTGCGCTTTCTCTCGCCAAGGCGTACTTCAATGTCCTCAAATACTACCAGAACCATTTGAACTCAGGCGACAACGTGAAGCGTCTCGAGCAGAACTATTCGCGTGCTGAGATGATGTTCGAGGCGGGGCGCATGGATCGCATCCAGACCGACCAGGCGAAGACGGATCTTCTCAACGCCCGGCAGACGATGATCACCACAAAGCAAAGCTATCAGGATGCGCTTGACAATTTCAAGATTACGCTCGGTTTGCCGCCGGAGACCCCTGTGGAACTCCGTTCGGAGGAACTCCGCGCCCTAGAAGAGCGCATGGAGAAGCTTGCCGCCGCTACGGAGGATGCGCTTGCCGACTATCCGATGGAGTCTGAAGCCCTTGCCGATGCCGTTGTGCGCCGCCGCGATCTGGCGGTTGTGCGCGGGGAGACGGAGGATGCGGTTCGTCAGGTGAAGATCAAGGCCGATGCGCTCCGTGCCGATCTTACGGTTGAAGGCGGGGCTGCGTACAATGGCAATCGTCGATATCACGATTCTGACACGAACGATTCCGTGTACGACTCCACCGAAACGGAGGCCAAGATCAAGTTCTCCATGCCGTGGGACCGTCGTCGTGAACGCAACCAGTACCGTCAGGCGCTCGTTGCGCGAGATCGCGCCGAGCGTGACTATGTCGAAAGCGAGGACGGGGTCAAGAATGAGGTTCGGGCAGGATATCGTGATCTTGTGGCGATGCGTGCGCTGTACGGCAACAAGGTTGAGGCGTACAGGACAGCCTGCATGCGTGTCGAGGCGAATGACCTGTTCATGCAGTCCGGCCGCAGCTCCATGCGTGACATACTTGAAGCCGAATCGGCGCTTCTGTCCGCCCGCAATGCGCTCTGCTCCGCCGTCATCGACTGGTGGACGAGTGATCTCGAGCTCCGCTGTGCGACCGGTGGACTTGAGATCAACCGAGATGGTACGTGGAGATGACAATTCAATCTAAAGGTTAAAAGACATGTTAAAGAAGAAATGGTTTTGGATGGTGGTTGCGGCGCTTGTCGCCGTAGCGGTGGCGGCGTGGTTTTTCGGTGGCGGTGACGGCACGGACGAGACGACTCCCGTGTTCACGGTCGCGGAAGGTCCGCTCACGATCGGAATCACGGCGTCAGGTTCTGTGCAGAGCCGAGACAAGGTTGTGCTCAGAAGCGAGCTTGAAGGGCGCAATACGATCCTTTGGGTCGTTGAGGACGGCGTGAGCGTGAAGACGGGCGATCTGCTTGTCGAGTTCGATGCCGCGGCGCTTGTTGAGAAGCGCAACGACCAGGAAATCACCGCGAACACGGCGCACGGAAACCTCATCATCGCAGAGGAGCGCCTTGAGGTCACCAAGGGCGAGTGCGAAGGCAACCTTCTTGAAAGGGAGGTTACACTCGACCTTGCCAAGATGGCCTTGGAGAAGTACGAGAAGGGCGACTTTCCAGAAGAGAAACGTCAGCGTGAGGCGGATATCGCCCTTGCGGACGAGGAACTTCAGCGAGCCGCCGAAAAGCTGGACTGGAGCCGCAAGCTCGCGAAGGAGGGATTCCTTACCCGCACGGAGCTTCAGGCGGACGAGCTGGCGCTTCGCCGCAAGCAGATCGACCTGGAGATGGCAAAGACGAAGATGAACGTCCTCACCAACTACACGGTGCACCAACAGCGGGCGACACTTCAGTCGGATGTCCGCAAGGCCACGCGAGCCGTCACGCGCACGCAGTGGCAGAACAAGTCCCAGATTCGTCAGGGCGAGACGGAGATCGTCCAGCGTAGCCGTGAATACTATCGCGCCACGAACCGTCTGGCGGAGTTGAATTTCCAGATATCGAAATCCAAGATCTACGCCCCCACGAACGGGATCGTGCTCTATTCATCGACCGCGAAGCGCCGCTGGTGGGAAAATCCGCTTGCAGCAGGCGAGTCTGCGGTGCAGCGGCAGGAGCTCATCTACATTCCGCTTGATGAGGGCATGATAATCGAGATCATGGTTCCGGAGGCGTCGCTCAATAAGCTTGAGGCAGGGATGGCGGCAAGCGTCAAGGTCGATGCGTTTCCGGATCAGGTGTTCAACGGCAAGCTTTCGAAGATCGGCATTCTTCCCGATGCGCAGTCAACCCGTCTCAATCCCGATCTTAAGATGTTCAAGTGCGAGCTTGAATGTGATTTCCGTGACGCAGTGGTGCGTCCCGGCATGAGCTGCGACATCGAACTGGTCAAGGAGACGTACGCCAAGGCCGTTTACTGTCCGATCCAGTGCGTAGTGCGCATGGACGGAGATGCGTATGTGTACGTGCAGGACGGCTCGGCGTGGGTTCCTCGCAAGGTAGAGGTTGGACTGGACAACAATCGCATGATTCACATCCTCAAGGGCGTGGAGCCCGGCGAGGTCATCATGACCGCTCCGCCTGTGCAGGAGGAGAAGGAAGAGGAAGAAAAGGACGGGAAGAAGAGCGATGACAGAGGAAGTGGTAGTACTTAAAGATGTCCGCCGGCACTATACTGTCGGCGGAGAGACCGTTAAGGCCCTGGATGGTGTATCCTTTACGATACGCAAGGGGCAGTATGTCGCAATAATGGGTCCTTCCGGTTCCGGCAAGTCGACGCTTCTGAACATACTTGGATGCCTTGACCGTCCCACTTCGGGATCGTACCATCTCAACGGCACGGATGTGTCGAACATGAGCGACAATGCGCTTTCCGACCATCGTCTGAAGAACCTCGGCTTCGTGTTCCAGAGCTTCCATCTGATTCCGCAGCTTACGGTTCTCGACAACATCGAGATGCCGATGTTCTATCTCGGAGTTCCCAAGGCGGAGCGCACGCGCAGGGCGAAGGAACTTGCGGAGCGTGTGGAGATCGACCACCGTCTGATGCATCTTCCTTCGGAGCTTTCCGGCGGACAGCGCCAGCGTGTCGCCGTGGCGCGTGCGCTTGCGAACGATCCTGCGGTTCTCCTGGCAGATGAGCCTACGGGCAACCTCGATTCGAAGACGTCCGTACAGATCATGGGGCTTTTCCAGGAGCTGTACGAGCAGGGGAAGACGGTTATCGTCGTCACCCACGAACCTGACATCGACGCATACGCCAAGAGCCATATCGTGGTCAAGGATGGCCGCATTCTCAAATACGAAGTTTAAATCTCAGAAACATGCGGTATGGCTGATGTGGCGCCAGATGTGATAGACGGTACGGTTGTCGGAATAGTGTTCCGCAACGACGAGACCGGCTATTCGGTCCTGCGTGTCGCGGGAGCGGATGACGGTTCGTTCCGCCTGAAGCAGCCGGAAGCCGTTGTCGTGGGCGTGTGCGGCGCTGTGTGGGAGGGCGAGGATCTCCATGCCGTCGGCGAGTGGGTTACGGATAAGATTCATGGGCGGCAGTTCAAGGCGAAGGAGATAACCTGCGCGACGCCGCGTTCCGCTACAGGAATTGAACGCTATCTCGCATCTGGGCTCATAAAGGGGATAGGGCCTGAATACGCAAAGCGGATCGTTGCGAAGTTCGGGGAGGATACCATTGACATCCTTGACCGCCAGTCCGCACGTCTTTGCGAGGTGCCGGGTATCGGCGCGACGCGTCTTGCGAAGATCAAGAAGAGTTGGGAGAGCGAACGCGGAACGCGCGAGGTGATGATATTTACCCAGTCCTACGGCATATCGGTCGCTAAAACAGCCAAGATATACCGCAAGTATGGACCGGATTCGATTGCGATAATAAAGTCCGATCCGTATCGCCTGTGCCGCGACATCTGGGGGATAGGTTTTTCGACGGCAGATAAGATCGCAATGTCCGTCGGCATGGCGAAGGATGCTCCGGAACGCGCCCGTGCGGCGATAATCCACACACTTCAGACGGAGGCGGATGATTTCGGACACTGCTGGACTTCAGAACCGGAACTTCTCCTCCATGCGAACGAGCTTGTCGATATTCCGGTTGAGAAGCTTTCCGAAGCCCTTAAGATGGAACTTGCGGAAGGGCGCGTGATCGTTGAGCGCGAAGGCACGGTGCTGACCGCAGAGGATACGCTAAATGATGCCGATGGCGGGATGCGGCGCGTGTATCTTGCGGATCTCTACTGGGCGGAACGGAGTGTTGCGCGGAAGATGCGCACGTTGATATCATCCGCAAGATCTTTCGATGCGATAGACCCGGACCGGGCAATATCCTGGTGGGAGGGAAAGACCGGCTTCCGTCTCGCCCCCGCGCAGGAACGCGCCGTTCGCACATCTCTTGAAAACAAGGTGAGCATAATAACAGGCGGCCCCGGCGTCGGAAAGACCACAATCATCCGCGCCCTCGTGGACATCTATTCCGCCCGCAGGAACTCGAAGGGACAGACCCTTATTTCGGTGCAGACCGCCGCCCCGACTGGACGTGCGGCGAAACGCCTTTCGGAATCGACGGGTGCACCATCCCAGACGGTTCATCGTCTTCTGAAGTACAATCCGCAGACGCGCCGGTTCACCTACGATTCGGAGAATCCCCTGACCGGGGACGTGTTCGTGTTTGACGAGACGTCCATGGTGGATATACGCCTGATGGACAGCCTGCTTGCCGCGCTTCCGGCGACTGCCGTTCTGATCATCGTCGGAGATACAGATCAGTTGCCAAGCGTCGGTCCGGGGAATGTCCTGCATGACCTCATCGACTCCGGCGCGATCGCGTGCTCGCGTCTCACCGAGATATTCCGTCAGGACAATTCTGGTTTAATCGTCCGCAACGCGCACCACGTTAACGCAGGCGAAGGGTTCGAGCTTCCGTCCGCCGGAGACGACAGCGACTTCTACTTCGTCGCCAGCAACGATCCCGACAAGACGCTTGCGTTCGTTCTCGATTTCATGACGAATCGCATTCCGCGGAAGTTCCGCATGGATCCCATGACGGATGTACAGGTGCTTTCTCCCATGCGGCGCAATGCGCTCGGCACGGAGAACCTGAACCAGCTTCTCCAGAAGCGCCTGAATCCGGAAGGCCCGTCCGTCCAGCGCGGCGCGATGCTCTTCCGTAAGGGCGACCGCGTGATGCAGCTCAGAAACAACTACGACAAGGATGTGTTCAACGGGGATGTCGGGTTTGTCGCGGACGCCTATCCTGAGGACCGAAAGCTTGTCGTGCTGTTCGACGGAAGACCGGTGGAGTACTCGTCCGGTGATCTTGATGAACTGACGCTTGCCTATGCAACCACTATCCACAAATCTCAGGGAAGCGAATATCCCGCCGTCATCGTGCTTCTG
>JAFXEA010000466.1 GCA_017521065.1 Kiritimatiellia bacterium
AGCAGTACATTCTCTCCAAGACGACCGAATCCGACAGGAAAAGCGCGACGACTTTCAGCCTGATTCTTTCGGCAGGCGGCTCGATAGTGGTCTACATGAATTATATCGACGGGGCGACGACCAACCTCGTGGCGAAATTTTCTTCGGGGATCAGCTACAAGGACGGCAAATGGCATCATGCGGCGGTGACTTACGACGATGCGAAGAAGGAAGTGTGCATATATGCCGATTATCGGCTTATAGCGGCGGAGACGCTTCCTGCCTCGGCGGAACCGATATGGGGAAGCGGCCCGTTAAGCGTCGGTTGCAGATGGTATTACTCCTGGGGCGGACTCAGCGGTTTAGTCGACGATCTGCGCTATTCCGATGTCGCCTTGAAACCGGATCAGATGCTCCGGGCCGAAAGGGCGGGACGTGTTCTTCCCGTCGATGACGACACGCTTTACTATTCCGGGTTCTCTCCCGTGGGGGATATTGTCTGCGGAAACGGTCAATATCACGGTGATGTGCTTGTGAGAGAAGCTCATTTCGGTTCGAGATCGTTCGGGGACATCGATATCCTCAAGGCAGGTTCGCTCGTTGCGACGGATGCCGCGGCATTCCCCCGTTTCATGGCCGGTGACTTCGGAACGCCCGTCTACACGAATGAAGGGGCGGCATCCTGGCGTTCTCCGGTTTACGGTTGGACTCCGGCCAAGACCAAGATGCTGGACGGAGACTTCACGTTCGAGACGGTGATCCGATTCTCGGAGCCGAACACGAATCAGGCCTATATCTATGCGGAAGACGGAAACGTGTTGACATGTCACGCGAGCGGCTTTCTGTGCCTGAACTGGAGAAAGGTTTCTGGCGATATTGTCAATGACGGACTTTGGCATCATATCGCGGTCGTGTACGAGAAGGATGTCCCGCGCGTCCGCGTTTACATCGATTACAGGTGTGTCAGAACCTGGGAAGGCACTGACGCCGCACTCTCCCTGCCTCTTTCAGGGGATCCCGGCAATCTCGTGATCGGAGGATATTGGCAGGGATTCGGGGAGAACATCGCAAATGCCGATGTGGACGAAATGCGCATCACGGGTCGGGCACTGCCGGTCGCCGAATTCCTGCATCCCAACGACGGCAAAACGTATTGTCATTGCGATTTCGAGCCGACGAGCGTGGCCGGGCTGTTTTCGGCCTGCTCGGACGCCGTATCTTCGTTCGGCTCCCTCGCGAAAGCGTTTTCCAACGCGGTTCCGGGTGCGGTCACATGTTATGGACTCGAGGGCGAAAGCGTCACCAATGCTCGCTCGCTGTATTTCAAGACGGCCGGCGGGTTTCCGATTTCGGACCCGGACGAGACCGTTCCGTCGGGGAGTTTCACCGCCGAGATGTCGTTCCGCTTCAAGCAGGGCGCCTGGGCCGAATTGAGGCAGGATTCCACATACCTCTTCTTCCAGCTGGGTTACTGGGGCGTGCGATACAACAAAGGGAATGAAACGTACGGGCCGAACATCGCCTTCATAGACGGTGATTACAAGAGTCTCGTCACGCTCTACGGCAACAGCTCGTCGGGATCCCATTATCCGTATGATGACGGAGAATGGCACACCGTCGCCTACGTGAACGATGCCGAAAACAACGAGAGGCGCTGCTACATCGACGGGCGGCTTGTCGCCACCAAAGCGGGAAAGGTGGTCGGTACGGCGAATGTGACGGACTCTTCAAAGAACATTTGGGTGAACTGCGGCTGCTGGGCGTACAATGACCATACCGCCGGCGATTTCCTCATGGACAATGTCCGGATCACGAAGGGCGCGCTGAGTCCGGCCGAGTTCCTTTCGCCGCGCCGTCTGGAAGGTGCGACGGTTCATCTTTCTTCGTTCGAAAACGACTTCCGCGTGACCCCGGGATTCTTCAAGGCGAATGCGGCCTCGACGGGCGGCTCCCTGTTCGCCTCGTCGTTCCGCGAGGTGCTTGATGCGGAGGGGAAAACTGTGCGCGTGTCCCGCCGTGCGCTCAAGGGCGTCGGCGAGGTCGTGTTCGACGACAACATGCTGCTGGCGCGCCCCCATCAGACGGTCGAATTCTTTCTGAAGGCCAAAACCCTGACGGACGGGACGGAGCTTCTGTCCCTGCGGACGAAGGACGCCACGAAACCGGTCTGGATGTTGCGTTATTCCGGCGGGTCGTTGAAGCTTTCCGTCGATGCCGACGGTTCGCGGAACGAGGTCGTGTCGGTGCCTGTGGCGTCGTTCGGCGACAGGTGGATGCATTGCGCCGTGGTCTTCGAACCGGCTCAGGACGGCTCGAAGACGGCGGTGTCGCTTTATCTCGATCATGCCCCGGCGGGCGCTGGCGTTTTTGGCGGCCAGCTGGCGGTCGAATGCGCGACGCGGTGTTCGCTGGCCGTGGGCGCACTCGGCTCGCAGGCGTTGATCGACGAGATCCGCGTCTCGAAAGGCACGGTCGCTGTTGCGGACATGCTTTACGCCCTCGGACCGCGCGGACTGGCTGTTGTCGTGCGCTGATGTAATTCGACACGGGATTTTCCGGCGTGGCCGCGAATGCGAAGCGCCAGTCAAACGGGGGACAGGTGATGAAAATGTTATTCGTTGCGGTGATTTCGGCGGTCGGCATGGCGGTCTGCGCCGTAGCGCCAGCGGACCGTACCGCGACGGTCGATTCCGCAGGCGTGATGCGCTGGGCCGATGACGGGACGGAGGTTTCCGTGTTCGGCGTCAATTACTACACTCCGTTCGCTCTGGATTACCGTCTTCTCGGCGAACGCGGCTTTGACCGTAAGGAGACGATCCGGCGGGATGTCGCGCATTTCCGGCGTCTCGGACTGACGGCTATGCGGCTTCACTGTTTCGACCGGGAGATTTCGGACCGCGACGGCGCGCTTATCGACAATGACCACCTTGACCTCCTCGACTATCTCATTTCGGTCTGCGCGTCAAACGGGATATACACCGTGCTGACGCCGATCGCCCTCTGGGGCGGCGGCATATGGACGCAGAACGCCAAAGGATTCGCAGTGGGCGTACCGATGCCGCGCTTCACCTCCGACCGTGCGCTCTGGAAGGTCGCTGCGCGTTATGAGGAGGAGTTCGCCCGTCATGTGAACCGCTACACGGGACTGAGATATGCGGATGATCCGGCGGTGCTCTGTTTTGAGCTCGTCAACGAGCCCGGCTACACGAACAACACTCCCGTGGCACAGACGGCCGAGTTCGCCAACACGCTGCTCGACGGAATCCGCCGAAGCGGAACGAAAAAGCCCGTTCTATACAACGCGACCTGGAACAGGCGGAACGCCGCAGCGCCGCTTATGCGTACGGATGGAGTGACAGGCGTCTATTACGTGACGGGACTTCGTGCTGGCGGTGCGTTGACGGCGCCGCAGTTGGGGCGCGTCCGCGAAAGCTCGCTGAAAGCGGATCCGCGCATCGCAAACATGGTGAAGGTCATATACGAGTTCGATGCGTCGGACATGACCGGTGCGTACATGTATCCCGCTATGGCTGCCGTGTTCCGTGCCGAGGGAGTCCAGTCCGCGACGCAGTTCCAGTACGACGCGCTGCCGCTCGCCGCCGACAACGTCTGCTACAAGACGCATTACCTGAATCTCGTCTACACGCCGGAGAAAGCGCTTTCGATGGCCATCGCGGCCGAGGTGTTCCGACGAACGCCGCGCGGCACGCCGTACCGTCCCGATTCCTGGGAGGTGGTGTTCCCTCCGTTCCGTGTGAACGCATCTAGCAATCTGTCCGAGATGGTGACGGAAGATGCTCTGTACTACACGGCGACGCCCGTCGGACAGGTGGCCGATCCGGGGAGTCTGAAGCGCGTGTGGGGGTGCGGGGCTTCGCCTGTCGCCGCGTCGGACGGGACGGGTGCCTACTTCCTCGACCGTGTGGCCCGTGGATTGTGGCGTGTCCAGATATATCCGAACGTGATGCCGGTCGCCGATCCCTACACAGGCCGGGACTGCAAGAAGACCGTTGTATTGTCCAGCAGGATGACGCTTCGCCTGTCCCTTCCTGATCTCGGCGCGACGTTCGCCGTCCGCACGCTTGATGGGAGGCCGGTTGCGGTCGCCTCGAAAGGGGCCGTGACCGTTCTTCCCGGCGACTATGTGCTGTCGCGGGAACGGCGTCTGTCGCGTGAACGCTTGACGCGTGCGCGCTGTGCCGACATTGCCGCGTATTGCGCTCCGCCGCCCGATCCCCCGGGTGAGTATCGTCCGTGGCCGCATCCTCTAGCCGACCGTGCGGCGTCGGTCAGGAAGGCGTTTGAACACAGGAAGGACGCGAATCTTCTCAAGCGGGAAGTCAGCCTTCAGACGGAAGACTTCGTGAAAAGGGATTTCGTTGGCGCCAGAAGGGTGTTGGATGTGGACGCCCTTTCTGCGGCATTTCCCGACGACGGGCGCATGAAGGTTGTGGAGCTGCGAGGCAGGTCTCTCACGGCGCGTCCCGAGCCGGTGGAGGTCGCATTGACATTTGCGGACGGGTCGGTCTGGGGAACGACGGTCACGTTCGGGGTCGAAGATTCCGTCGTGCGTGTTCCGGCGACAGGACTCGATCATTTCAAACATTGGGACAAGATGCCCGATCCGCCGCGCGGAACGGTTCCCGACATATCCAGGGTTGTCTCCGTGTCGCTTGCCATCGGCCTGTGGCTGGACAGATCGGCCAAGAACGTTCCGCACCACGTTGAAATCGCATTCCTCGGGATGAACTGAAGGAGTGACGGTCATTTGCCGGAGGCATATCTCCTGCACGTCGCACCCCTATAAATAAAGGGTGAAGGGCCGGTTTCCGCTTTGCCGCCGGTTTTGAAGTGGTGATGGATGCAGGAGCGATTGAGTGGATCAAGAAAGCGGCGTTTGAGGTGGGTGTTTACCACGGAATACACGAAAATTTTTGGCCGTGTAGAAGTGTAATATTGTAAATCCTGTCTGAGGTTCCAAACTCTCAATAAACCATTTCGGCCTATGTGGTGAGTGTTGTTTTATTTAAATCCTCAATCAAGTTTCAAACCTCTCTCTTCGAGAGCTTTTTTACCATATTCATTGTAACGATAATAGTAAAGCATTTCTCTCTCGTTCAAAGTACCTGCGTCTATTGCACCTTGAGGCGCTGCCCACACAATTGAGATAGACCAAAACCATAAGCTCATCCCATTCCGAACAACTCAGACGTTGTTTCACAGCAAATTGCGCGGCGCTCTTTATCGGTTAAGGGGAGTTTAAGAAATTCTGAAAGGATGTTTGATGGATTTTGCCAAGGTGCATCTGTGCCGAATAGAATTCGGTTCGCTCCGTGCATTCGAATCATCCTGAAAATCTGTTCGTTCGGCATCCAGAAAAATGTGTGCGAAAGATCGAGAAATACATCTTCTCCGATGAGCATTTCTTCTGCCTCATCCCACATTCCAAAGCCGCCAAGGTGCGCGGCGGCGATTCTTAGTTTCGGAAAGCGTTGATGCAAAGTGAGAATCTCCGAGGGGGTCGAATGAAAAGGTGCGGAAAACACTCGCTCACCTCCCGCATGAAGATAGGCTACAAGACCTGTTTCTTCCATCGCCGCCCAAATATCATCCATTGAAGAGTCATTGAATCTAAACTTCTGGTATTCAGGATGGAACTTTATTCCGCTAAATCCCATATCGGCTATACCGACAATCTCATTGGTGGCATCAGGCATTTTCGGATGAAGCGCGGCGAGGGATATTACCGCGCTTTCTCCAATACTTTTTTTCGTTGCATACTGCGCCCAAAAAGTGTTGGTGTGCCTTACATGTTCAGGAGTTGTCGCGACAGGAAGATTGATAGAGAGCGTGATGCCTGCTTTCGCCGCGTTTTGAGCACATTCCGATATTGTTCCGTTGAACGCAGGAGCGTTTCCGAAACGCTCCGAGAGCATCGGCACAACCTTTGGTGCGAGAGTGTCTGGATAGAGGTGGACGTGCGCGTCGATTATTGGGAAATCCAGATGTGGAATATCGTTTTTCATGAGAAGAATTTAAAGTTCGTCGGTATTTATTTTACCATTTTTTTTTTAATAGCCTTAGCTACTGCATCGCCCATTTGAGATGTTCCAATGGGTGCTGCATCGGGTGAGGTTAAATCGGCTGTACGCAAGCCTGCCAAGAGCGCTTTTGACACCGCCTCTTCAATGGCATCCGCTTCATCATTAAGCGA
>JAFXEA010000467.1 GCA_017521065.1 Kiritimatiellia bacterium
GAGAGCGTATTGGCAAGGATCAGGAGCGGGCATCTCCGGGCTATTATGCGGCAACGCTGACGGATTCGAAGATTCGCGCAGAGGTGACGGCTACGGAACATGCGGCCATATACCGTTTCCGCTATGACGGCGGTGGAAGGGCAAAACTTCTTTTCGACGGCCAATGGGGCATTGTCTACAAGGGAAAACTGGCGAATCACGTAAGGTCGTTTTCATTCGAGTTGGACGGCAATACCGGATTTGGCAGCGTGCGGCGCACATTCTGCTGGACAGATCGCACCGCCGCATGCAAGGTGGAGTTTAGCCGGCCATTCGCGGATTTTGAAAAACTGCCGAAACGCCATGCGTCCGAGAAGGGAGATCGCTACGTTTTCGGTTTCGACCTGAAGCCGGGCGAAACTCTTTTGGTGAAAGTGGCGCTCTCCCGTAAAGATGTGGCTGCCGCCGCTAGAAATCTTGCGGCTGAAATCCCCGGTTGGGATTTCGAGCGCGTGCGCTCGCGCGCAAAGGCATCGTGGGATTCGGTTCTTGGATTGGCGGAGGTCGAGGGCAGCGAGGATCAGAAGCGCAACTGGTACACGGCGCTCTATCATCTTTGCATCCAGCCGAACAATGTGGCCGATGCCGGCGAAGCTCCGTTCTATTCCACGCTTTCGTGTTGGGATACTTTTCGCGCTGCCCATCCGCTCTACACGATTCTCATGCCGGACAAGGTTTCGGAGATGCTTTCTTCGATGCTGAAGCAAGGGCGAATCACCGGTTTTCTGCCGATATGGACGCTGTGGGGAGTGGATACCGTGAGCATGATCGGTGCACATTCGATCCCCGTCATCGTCGATGCATATCTGAAGGGAATTCCGTTCGATTCCGCCGAGGCATACAGGCAGATCAAGGATACACTGACGCAAAAGCACAATCGCGTAAAGGAAAATTGGGATATATACGACCGCTACGGATATTATCCGTTCGATCTCGTGAAAGGTGAATCGGTTTCGCGCACGCTCGAATGCGCCTACGACGACTGGTGCGCCGGCGAGATGGCGGCACGTCTCGGCCGCAAGGAGGATGCCGTGCGTTTCCGCCGCCGGGCGGATTATTGGAAGAACGTTTTCGATACGGCGACCGGAATGGTTCGCGGAAAAGATTCGCACGGCAAATGGCGTACACCGTTCGATCCGTACGCTTTTGGCCATGGCGCGGGACGAGACAACGATTTCACTGAAGGAAACGCTTTCCAATATACATGGCATGTGATGCATGACGTGGACGGACTTGTCTCCGCCATGGGCGGAAAAGAGGCGGCGTTGGCGAAACTTGAGTCGCTTTTCAAGGAGCGAGACACCATTGGCGGTGCGCCTCCGGACGTGACGGGGCTTATAGGGCAGTATGTGCACGGCAACGAGCCGAGCCACCATGTGATATACCTTTTTACGCTGCTGGAGCGTCCCGATCTCGCCGCTAAATACGTGCGGGAAGTCTTCGACCGATTCTATCTTCCGAAACCTAATGGACTGTGCGGCAACGACGATTGCGGACAGATGAGCGCGTGGTACGTCTTTTCGGCGATGGGGTTCTATCCGTTCAATCCCTGCGGCGGCGAATACGTTATCGGCGCGCCGCAGATTCCGCAGGCGAAGCTGAAGCTTGCCAACGGCAAAATCTTCACGGTCGCCGCAAGGAATCTGTCGAAGAAGAACAAGTACGTCAAGAGCGTTACGCTGAACGGAAAGCCGGTAACGGATTGGAAAATCCGCCATGCCGATATAATGTGCGGTGGCGAACTTGTTTTCGAGATGACGGATGTTGTCCCTGCTTCCGGTATCGCACGGTGGATTGCAGCGCCAGGGAACGAATCGCCGGCTTTCGAGAAGGTGTTCACGGTGCCACCGGATGCGACATCGGTGTCGTTGACGATTGCCGCTCCCGGCTTTTACGAGGCATATCTTAACGGAAAGCGGATAGGAGACAGAGTGCTCGATCCTTCCCCTACAGATTTCACTAAACGGGTATTGACGGTTTCTCACCGATTGCCTTCAGTGCCAGGCGATTATTCGCTGAAGGTTCTTTTGGGCCATGGATGGTATTGTCAGCGGTCTATTGCGACGTGGGATAACCATCGAGACAGTTGGCGGTCCGAGCCATGTTTGAAGGCTTCGATAGCGATAATGCACAAAGATGGGCGAAAAACCGTGATAGGAACGGATGCTTCCTGGAGGCAGGCCGCAAGTCCGCTTGCCTATGATGATCTCAGGGAGGGCGAGATTCTCGATCCCGGTTTTGTGCTGCCGCGGCCGGGACGGAAGGAGTTCGCCGTGGAAGTCGCCGGCCCGAAAGGGCGGCTGGTGCCGATGGTGCATCCGCCCGCAAGAATCGTCAGGATCGCACCTCCGAAATCGGTCAAGAAAGTAAAGGATGGTTGGATGTTCGACTTTGGCGAGAATCTCGCCGGTTGGACAAGAATGGAATTTTCAGACGGCAAAAGGGGTGATGTGGTCACTATCCGCTATGACGAGCGGATCCGGCCGGACGGAGAGCCGACCGTCCATGTGGAGAAGAAAAGCGTACCGCATCATCGTGAAGATCCTCTTTGGGGACCGGAAGCGCGGGCGATCGACTGCTACTTTTTCCAGGCGGGTTCGACGAACATACTTCCTGGAGGAGTATGCCAGCAAGACCGCTTTGTCATCCCCGGTCCCGGTACGAGTGTTTACGAGCCGCGCTTCACTTATCACGGCTTCCGTTATGTTTGGGTGCGCGGTTGCGAAAAAGCGCCCGATGCCGTCGCTTGCGAGATACGGACCGATTTTGCCGAGACAGGTTCGTTCGTATGTTCTGATGTCGACTTTTCCGATTTGATGGCGATGGCTGACAGATCGTACAAATCCAACTTCACTGACGGTGTTCCCACCGATTGTCCGCATCGGGAGAAGAACGGCTGGACGGGAGACGCACAGTTCGCAAGCGAGTTCGCCCAGTACGCATACGACAATACCGAGGCATACATCAAGTGGCTCGGAGATATAGTCGACCATCAGGACAAGAAAGGTATGATCGGCGGCGTTGTGCCGTCGGGCGGATGGGGACGTGGCGAGAAGGGCCAGGGATGCGTATGGGATTCGGCGATGGCGATCATTCCATGGAACATATACGTGTACAAGGGTGACGACCGCGGTATACGGCTTGTCTTCCCCGCGTTGCGCAAATATCTCGACTACATTCGCACCACGCTCGACTCCAACGGACTTGTGGCGCATGGCATCGGCGACTGGATTCCTGTGGACCGCTATGTCGACAATCGCTTCTGCGCTTCCGCATACCGTTACGGAATGTTGCAGATCGCTTCCAAGATCGCACGCGATTTCGGCATGAAAGACGTTCAGGAGGAATACGCCCGCGAAGCGGAAGCGGCAAAGATGGCGTTCAACCGCGCGTTCCATAAGGGCGATGGACTTTACGCCGAAGGACTCCAAACGCACCAGGCCTTGCCGATAACGTTTGGGCTCGTTGATGCTGCGTTTGCCGCACGGACTGCACAGCGTCTTGTCGATGCGGTCCATGCTTCCGGAGATCACATGGATTTCGGAGTAGTCGGATCGAAACACGTTTTCCGGGCGCTTGCGGAAACCGGTCACGCCGATCTTGCATGGAAGATGCTAAAGCAGCGGACGAAACCGTCGTTCCTGGTATGGCGCGATGCCGGTTCATCGACGCTATGGGAGGATTGGGAGACGGGATTTTCGCGCAACCACGTGATGTTCGGCGATTTCGCCTGTTGGGCGTACCAGTATCTTGCAGGCATCCGCCTTCCCGCCGGAGGAACACTGGCCGTGCCCGATCCGGCCGTGAAAGGGATGCGTGAAATCGTTTTCGATCCCAAGCCCGTGCCTGGACTCGACAGGGCGCAGGCTACGGTGATGACGCAGTCGGGGCTCGTGACATGCGGATGGAAGCGCACTGCATCCGGGATCGAGAAAAAGATTTCGGCGCCTGAAGGCGTGAAAGTTCTGTGAGCGATGAAAGGAAAAAGCAAATGAAAAACATGATCTGCAAAGCCGCCTTTGCCGGCTCTGTTGCTCTGTCGGCGGTCTGTCCGTCATTGGCGGACGACTACCGGTTCATCATCGGCGGATATCCGGCCGAGAACAAAAGCCATAGCGAAGTGTCAGACGCCGCGCCGCTTGCCGTCGGCACGCTTGCGGCCGCAAGCGCATCCTCGCCTATGGAAGCCCGCCGTTTCACATCCGTCGATTCCGCGGGCTGTCCGTTGCGTTCCGACAAATTCACCGCTCTGTACATCATTGTCCGATAACCTGTAAAAACCTAAAGGGGGAAAAGATGAAAATGAAGAAATTGGCAGTAGCCGCCATTACGGCCACCGCATCCAGCGTCGCGTTGGCGGAAACTTCGCAGACGCCGATGATTTCCGTACCGGAAGTCGAGAACGTAAAGATGGTGCAGGCGGCGAACCGTCTCGTCACCATCACCTACGAGCTTACGCAGGATGCCGTGGTCACGTTGGACATCCAGACGAACGCGAATACGAGCGCTGCGGCGGACGATCCGGGCTGGACGTCAATCGGCGGCGAAGCCGTAAGCGTTGCCGTGGGTGACGTATGGAAGAAGTGCTCCGGAAAAACCACATATACGATAACCTGGCAGGCCGATCAGGCATGGCCGGGCAAGGACGGCAACGGTTTCAAGATCGCCGCCAACGGCGCCCGCGCCCGCGTTACGGCATGGCCGCTGGACAATACTCCTGATTATATGGTGGTGGACATTTCCGCCGGAGCCAAGCCGAATACGCAGCGGTACTACCCCGCGGTCGAATTTCTTCCGGGCGGACTTTTCGGCAGGGACGAGTACCGTACCACTCAGATCGTAATGCGCAAGATCATGGCCAAAAACGTTACTTGGACCATGGGATCGACATCAGACGAGACGTGGCGCAGCACAAGTGGATCCGAGGATACGCATCGAGTAATGCTCACGAATAATTACTACATTGGTGTGTTTGAAGTGACCCAGACGCAGTGGAGTCTCATCCAAAGCAAGAGAGAGTGGCCGTCGAATTTCAAAAATATTGAATATCGCGCAAAGCGCCCTGTTGAGAAAGTGAGTTACAATGAGATCCGTAATAATAGCGGGGATGATAATGTCGCCAACCCTGATTATGATTGGCCGATCGCCCCTAACGAAAATTCGTTCCTTGGCCTTTTGAGGTCTCGGACAGGCATCGATTTTGACTTGCCGTCGGAGACTCAATGGGAGTTTGCAGCACGCGCTGGCAACGGCTATGCAAAATGGGGAGATGGTTCCAGAATTATGAACGTGAATGAAGACCGGAACCTGGATCGTTTAGGACGCCATGTGTACAATGGGGGAAAAATCAACGGGACCGGTGAACCGGGCTCTGAATGCACCGCGGAGAATGGAACTGCCGAAGTGGGTAGCTACGATAAAAATTCATGGGGTCTTTACGATATGCATGGTAATGTCTACGAATGGTGTCTTGATTGGTATGAAACGGATATTAAGGATAATTATGGAAAGGTCAATATAAATCCGGACGCACCAAGCCAAACACTTTCTGGCGCGAGTGGAACAAAGCGCGTAAAAAGAGGCGGAACGTGGTGGACTGATTCCTCAAAAGCCAGGCCTGCTTATCGTACATCGTCCGAACCCACACTTCGTGATAAGGGAGAGGGCTTCCGCCTAGCCTGCACTGCCGGTTTGCAGTAACGATGCTGGGCGATTCGGGAATTGCAGCAATGAAGCGGTTGTTGTCCGGTTTGTTCGCACTGGTGGCGCTTTGCGCCTCCGGTGCGGAAGTCAAGGTCGATTTCAACAGGGAGATGGGGCGTGTCAAGCCGGTCAACGGCGTCGGCCAACCTCCGATGGTCGGAAAGCTGACGTCATGGTCGATGATGCACTACCTCAAGGAGGCGGGTATCCCTTATTCCCGTCTCCATGATGTCGGCGGATGGCTTGGCGGCGGAATGTTTGTCGACATCCCCAATCTCTTTCCCGATTTCGACGCCGACGAGAACGATCCGGCAAACTACCGCTTCGCCTATACCGATTCACTTATGAAAGTTCTTGTGGAGAACGACGTTGAGCCGTTCTTCCGCCTGGGCGTGACGATCGAGAACTTTGCCTACTACGGCTTTCCGCCAGTGAACATCCTGCCGCCGAAGGATTATGCAAAGTGGGCTAGGATTTGCGAGCACGTGATTCGCCATTACACCGAAGGCTGGGCGGACGGCTTCAA
>JAFXEA010000468.1 GCA_017521065.1 Kiritimatiellia bacterium
GGTGGCCAGTCGCGATGCAGTCCAGCCGCAGACGTTTCATCGACTCCGCAAAAAACGCCAGCCTTTCGCGTCTCGCCGCCATCTCGATGGATTCGCCCTTCTTCCGGACAACCTTTACACGCGCGGAATGGAACGGCAATCCGAAACGTCCGGCGAGGCGGCGCACGAATTCGGCGTCATCCGTCGAATCCTTGCGGATCCCATGGTCGAAATGGAGAACGACCGCATCGAAGCCATGCTCTCTGCGCAGCTCCGACATCAGGACGAGAAGAGCGACGGAATCCGCGCCTCCCGACACGGCAAGCCCGACTTTATGGACTGCGCTGTCCGTCGCTTCAATCCCTGTTTCCAAGGAAGAGACGGTACGCAGGGTTGTCCGTCACCTCCTTGAACGAATATCCGAGCGCCTTGAGCGTGCGAAGGAACTCCTTGCGCTCCTTCTCCGGAACCTGCATCCCGGCAAGCACGCGTCCATGGTCAGCGCCATGGTTGCGGTAGTGGAAAAGCGTAATGTTCCACTTGTCGGAGATCGCCTCAAGAAACATCATCAATGCGCCTGGACGCTCCGGGAACTCGAACGCAAACACCAGCTCGTCATGTATTCCGCGAGTGTGACCGCCAACCATATGCCGGATATGCTCCTTCGCTATGCGGTCATCGGAAAGATCGATGGTGTCGATCCCCGCCGACATGAGCGAAGAGACAAGCTTGGACGTCTCCGAACAGTCCGCAACCGAAATGCCCACGAACACATGCGCATGGGAAGGATCAGAATAGCGGTAGTTGAACTCGGTGATGCTGCGGCGGCCGATCTTGCGAATGAACTTCTTGAAAGCACCCGGACATTCCGGAATCTTGCATTCAAGCACGGCCTCACGCCCCTCACCGACCTCCGTCTCCTCGGAGACGAAGCGGATGCGGTCGAAATTCATGTTCGCGCCGGAAACGATGCAGACGTACGTCTCGCCCTTCTTCGCCGTCTTCTTCGCGGCGGCGAGCGCAAGCGCGCCCGCAGGCTCGCAGATGGCGCGGGTGGCATCGAACACGTCCTTGATCGCGGCACACGTCTCAGCTGTCGAAACCGTGACGATTCCGTCCAGGAAGCGGCGGCAGATGTCGAATGTGATCGTGCCAGGCTTCTTCACGCATACACCGTCCGCGAATAGCCCAGGCTCAGTGAGAACCGTTATCTTCTTCGCCTTGATGGAACGGTCCATGCAGTCCGAATCCACAGGCTCCACACCTATGACCTTGACATCGGGGCGCACAGCCTTGATGTACACCGCAACGCCTGCGGCGAAACCGCCGCCGCCGATCGGAACGTAAACGGCATCAAGTCTGCCGGAATGCTGACGGAGAATCTCCATCGCCACGGTGCCCTGACCGGCGATCACGTCCTCATCGTCATACGGAGGGATGAACGTAAGCTTACGCTCCTTCACAAGACGCGCTGCCTCTTCAGCGGCATCGGAATAGCTGTCTCCGGCAAGAACTACCTGAGCGCCATGCCCCTTAACCGCATTCACCTTGATGTCAGGTGTCGTGACAGGCATCACAATCGTCGCCTTGCATCCAAGCCGTTTCGCTGAGAGAGCCACGCCCTGTGCGTGGTTTCCGGCGGATGCGGCAAGAACCCCCTTCGCAAGTACTTCAGCGGGCAGCTGGGACATCTTGTTGTAGGCGCCGCGAATCTTGAACGAATGTACAGACTGCAGGTCCTCGCGTTTCAGGAGGAACTTTGCGCCAAACTTCCTTGAAAGAGACACCGCCTCATCGAGGGGTGTCTCCTTTACGATGTCATAGACCTTCGAATTCAGTATCTTCGTAAGGTACTTTGACAGCAGCGCCTTGTCTGAATTAGCCATCAGTAGAGTTCCTTGGCCTTTGCGAGAACGTTCTCAGCGGTGAAGCCGAACTGCTCGGCAAGCACCTTATACGGGGCAGAATCGCCATACGTATCAAGCGTGACAAAACGCGTCTTTGACTCGTCAGCGACATAGCGGCCCCAGCCGAACTTGACACCCGCTTCGACGATGATGCGCTTCGTGCAGGTCCCCGGAACGACGCTCTCGCGGTATTCGAGCGGCTGACGCTCGAAGAGTTCGCGGCACGGCATGGAGACCACACGCACGGAGCGGCCAGTATCGGCGAGCATCTTCGCCGCCTCGATGCAGAGCGACACCTCCGAACCGGAAGCGAGGAAGAGATACTCAGGATGCGCGGAGTTCTCGTAGATCGTGTATGCGCCGCGCGAAACGCCCTCTGCGCTAGTGCCCTCCAGGATCGGGAGATTCTGGCGCGTTGTGAGGATGCAGCTCGGGCCGGTCGTGTTCTTGAGCATCTCGACCCAGCAGTATCCGGTTTCGTTTGCGTCCGCAGGACGGAACGTCGCCACGTTGGGCATCGTGCGCATCGCGGCAAGCTGCTCGACAGGCTCGTGCGTAGGACCGTCCTCGCCGACATAGAACGAATCGTGCGAAAACACCCAGATGGAGGGAAGCTTCATGAGAGCCGCAAGACGAATCGCCGGACGGCAGTAGTCGGAGAACACAAAGAACGTTGCGCCAAACGCACGGTAGCCGCCGTACGCGGTTATGCCGTTGACGATTGCGCTCATGGCGAGCTCGCGGATGCCGAAATGGATGTTACGTCCAGAGAAATCTCCGGCGGCGAGCCAGCCGTACTCCTTAAGCCCTGTCTTGTTGGACGGTTCAAGGTCAGCGGAACCGCCGACAAGATCGTGGGCGACCTTTGCGAGGGCGTTCATGACGGTGCAGTTCGCGGCGCGGGTGGCAACGCTCTTTGCGGGATCGAACTCGGGGAGAGCCTTGTAGAGATCATCTGCGGAATAGCGCACAGGCGCGGCATCCGCCGTCTCCGCCTTCTTCGCCCTGAGCCACATGTTGCGGGCGCGGTGGCAATATGCGCCACGCTTCTCGAACATGTCATAGACATCGTCCGGAATCTCAAAGCTCTTCTCAGGATCGAAGCCAAGATTCCTCTTGAGTCCTGCTAGCTCCTCCGCTCCGAGCGGAGCACCGTGGACGCCGGCCGTGTTGCTCTTTGTGGGAGCACCGAATCCGATAGTCGTCTTGGCGATGATGATCACGGGAACGTCTGTGATCTTGAGGGCTCGGCGGTACACGCGGTCAATCTGCGCGAAGTCGTGTCCGTCACACTCCAACACCTTCCATCCATAGCTTTCGAAACGCTTCTTCGTGTCGTCCGCCATGGAAAGCGCGGTGGAACCTTCAATCGTGATTCCGTTCGAATCGTAGACGAGCGTAATGCCACCGAGCTTGAGGTTGCCGGCAAACGAGCATGCTTCGTGGGAGATGCCCTCTTCAAGGTCACCATCGCCGCAGAAGACCCATGTGTGGTTGTTGTCGCCGTTCTTGCGTGAGGCAAGCGCGAGACCGACGCCCATTGCGATACCCTGACCGAGAGGACCAGTGGTCACTTCGACGCCCGGCATCACACCGCGCTCGGGATGTCCCGCGCAACGGGAGCCGAACTGACGGAAGGTCTTCACCTGATCCATTTCGCACCCCTTCACACCGGCTAGGTGCAGGAGCGAATAGACGAGCATGGAAGCGTGGCCGCCCGAGAACACCAGACGGTCGCGAACCGCCCATTCTACGTCCTTGGGGTCAAAATTGAGGAACTTGAGCCACAGGGAAACCGCCAGATCAGCCATGCCCATAGGAGCACCGGGATGACCGCTGTTGGCCTTCTCGATCGCATCCGCCGCCAGACAGCGCACCGTATCGGCCGCCAACTTCAACTGTTCGTTAGTGTATTTCATTGTCTTTATCCAGTTCTCTGTTTTCGAAAAGTTTCATTATACCATAAAACGGAGATAAAAGCCTAATGATTACCCATGATATAGAAACCGCCGAGTTATCTACAGAGTGTCTTTTCTATTTGACAAACTGGGCCACTACTCTATAATTTGCAAGAGATGATGGCGTATGATATCATTCATGGCCTATGGAAAAGAACGATATGGAGATCGGCGGACAGAGGCTCGCCGAACTGTTCACGGCAAGGGCAGAGGCTGTCGCCGCAAAGGTGAGCAGAGTGGCTGACATCGTTTCCGCAGAACGGCTGATTGCCGAAGAAAAGAGCAGACTTGGCGCCGAAAACGTCGGGGTAGCACATGCAGTTCTCGGTATTGCCGCGACCGGGACATGTGTCGTCGAGACCGACGACGAAGAGACGCGCCTTTCGACCATGCTGCCCGAAACAAGCATCATCACACTCAACATTTCAAACATCGTGCCTGGCATTTCGGACATCGCCCACTATATGCGCGAACGCCAGAAAGACGGCAAGATCTCCTACACTTCGCTCATCACTGGACCCAGCCGCACAGCCGACATCGAACGCGTAGGCGCAATCGGCGTACATGGTCCCCTGAGCGTACACATCATCCTTCTGGAGGGCTGACAGATGCAGCACGGACAACCCCGCACCGCAAGCGATTACCATAGGCAGATTGCCGACGCTCTCAACGATTCATTCTTGAGAAGAACTCTCGACAAGTTCGCCGTTGAATACCGCGTCAGCCGTGATGCCGTCTTTGAAGAGATCAAAGGCCGTGAAACAATAAAGCGGATAGCAGACGTCAAAGACGGTGCAGCGAGGCGTCTGGAGGAACTCTACGCCCAGTTCAAGGCGGAAGCGGAGAAACGCGGCGTAATCGTCCATCGCGCATCGGATGCAGTCGAAGCCTGCGAGATAATAGCGAAAATCGCCGCAGACAACAACGTCAAAAATATCGTCAAGTCCAAGTCCATGACCGCCGAGGAGATAGGGCTCAACTCCCACCTTGAAAAGGCAGGACTGAACGTATGCGAGACGGATCTTGGCGAATGGATTATCCAGTTAAGGGGCGAAGGGCCTTCCCATATGGTGATGCCAGCCATACATCTCTCGCGTGGCCAGGTCGCTGAGGAATTCGAGAAGGCGACCGGTGAAAAACAGGATAGAGAAGACGTCCAAAAGCTGGTGAAGGTCGCAAGACGCGAACTGCGGCCGAAGTTCCATGAGGCGGACATGGGCATATCGGGCGCGAACATATGCATCGCCGAAACCGGCAGCATAGCCATCGTGACAAATGAAGGCAACGGACGGCTCGTGAACACACTTCCGCGCGTACATGTGGCGCTTGCCGGGCTCGACAAGCTTGTTCCGACAATCGAAGACGCCCTCACCGCGCTTCAGGTGCTTCCGCGCAACGCAACTTCACAGCGTCTGACCGCCTACACGACATTAATAGACGGGGCGGGCCCCTGCGCAAAGAGTCCGACAGGACGCAAAATCATGCACATCGTCCTCCTCGATAACGGACGCTCGAAAATCGCCGCCGATCCTGTCTTCTCGCAGATATTCCGTTGCGTGCGCTGCGGAGCATGTGCAAACGTGTGTCCTGTGTTCCGCATGGTTGGCGGAC
>JAFXEA010000469.1 GCA_017521065.1 Kiritimatiellia bacterium
AGCGTCCGTATTCTCTACAAGATGGAGCGGATGGCCAACGACGTATGCGGTCTCTGGTCGGTCACGAAGCGCTTCATCGATCCCGCCCACGAGGCCATGAAAGTTCGACGCAAGTTTGTTGAGCCTTACGGCTTGCAGGGCTTCATCGAGACCGCCGACCTCAAGAACGGTGTCGACATGGCTGTTGACGAGACCGACGGAGCTCTGATAATCATCGCCAACGGGCAGGGCTACACGATGGGTGAAACCCACGGGTTTGTCACCACGGTCTTCGAATGCCGCCTGCTCGATGAATGGACTGCCGATGCGATCCGCGCATTCGAGTAAAGCAGTGCGTCCAAAGGAGACCATCTTCATCAATTCCGTTTAAGGGCTGCCCAGGCAGCCCTTTTTCCGTGCTCTAACGTCATCTAGTGCACCTGATCTGGGGAAATGCGTGCATCCTCTATTGTCAGGAACATATGAGCTCCAATCTGAAGCCTGGCGAGCAAACATGGTGTCAGCGCGATAGGCATCGAAGAAAGGAGCGCGTACTATGAATAAGGAAAAGAACACCGACCTGCAACTCAGGGGCATCAAGGCAGCAAAGCAGTATCTTCGCAGGCGAGGCATGGAAGTACTGACCGATGAGCCGTTCGAGTGCGAGGCCGGCACAATCGAAATCATCGCCAAGGATGAGGACGGCGCCCTATGCTTCATCGGTGTTACCGTTGCGGAGAGCAGCACGCCCTTCCCCGCTTGCAAGGACGAGGATAGGAGGATGTCGCTCGAGGCGATCGCCATGAGCTTCCTCGCTGTAAGGGGCGATGAATACGTTGACTGCCAGGTGCGGTTCGACAGGGTTGATATCAGGGTCGTCTCGGACGACAGGGCTTTGATTCGCCATCACATCAACATGCTGTAGCCATCAGCATTCCGTCGAAAGGGGGCGCATCGGACATCAAATGGTGTCTGGTGCGCCTCCTTGGGCGTTGAGGCGACGTGTGTGCCGCCTCCTTTCTCTTCTTGGGTAAACATTGCCTAGCAATAATCATGCGCCCACACGTGCCGACAGAACGCCTGTCAGCGTCGAACCCGCCGAAGCGATTAACGGTTAATCAGCTGCATATTCCCAGTTCAGCGTGCGTTTTGCGGGCATATGCACACGCATCTTCACTATGTCAAGCGCACGAGCAAACATGGTGTCAGCGCGATAGGCATCAAGGAAAGGAGCGCGAAATGACCCACTTTGCAGTAGCGGTGATCAGTGATGGTGCGAAGACGGTCGACGAGCTTTTGGCTCCGTACCAGGAGAACAACATGGGAACCTGCCCGAGGGAGTACCTCGAGTTCTTCGACGAGGAAGACGAGTACCTCTTGAAGTACGAGCATGATTCCGTCGAAATGGTGAAGATGCCCGACGGCAGGATGCTCTACCCTTGGGACGAGGAGTTCAGGAAGGATGGCGAATTCGGATACGGCTCAGGCACCCACGAGGTTCCCGCCGATGCCCCGCTCATCAAGGTTCCCTTCAAAGAGAAGTACGAGACCTTCGAGCAGTTCATGGCTGACTGGCACGGCATGCCCGAGCGCAACCCCGAAACGGATCGCTACGGTTACTTCGAAAACCCAAATGCAAAATGGGATTGGTATCAAATCGGCGGACGTTGGCGCGGCATGCTGCGCGCAACTGAGGGTGAACTTGGCGAGCCTTCCTGGTGCAACGAGGAGAAGGATCTTCCCGCAGGGCGTTTCGATATCGCCAAGATCGGGGACATTGATTTCACGCGCAATCAGGAAATCTACGACCGAGCTATCGCGGAATGGGAGTTCAACGTCGAGGGCAAGGGAGATGACGAAAGCCTCAGATGGTGGTGTTCGACGGACTACATGGTCAAGCACTACGGCAACAAGGAAGCCTTCGCGAAGGTCGAGTCGACTCTTTTCTGGCGTGCGGTCATCACCCCCGACGGCCAGTGGCATGAGGTCGGCGAGATGGGGTGGTTTGGGTGCTCTTCCGAGAGCGGAGACGAATACGCCGACTGGGCGCTCCACTTCAAGGAGAGATTCATCGACCCTTGCGACCCCGAATACATCCTCCACGTTGTCGACTGCCATATCTAGCGGCTTTGCCAAAGGAGGGCGAGGGGCGGCTCACACGGGCCGCCTTTTGCCGTCTTGGGACAAAGGCAGCCAGGACATCGCTTCCGCCCACACGTGCCGCCACGTTCCCTCACAGGGCGTTCTCGCTTGCTCCGATAAACGGTCGGTTACGACGCCAGTCCTAGTTGCCGGAGTTGCGTGCTGTGTGCGTGCATAAGTGTGCATATCTACACAAAAGTCCTGATCAGAGCGAATATACAGATGCGCAAAGGACAGCAAGGAAGGGAGCGCAAATGGACGCATTCGGATACACCACCAAGCAGGCGAAGGTCGTCTTCAAGGCCTGGAAGCAGGGCAAGGTCGAGGCCGATAAGCAGGTGATCGACAAGATCTTCAAGCTCGCCGACGGCAAGAACCACGGCGTCCGCATAGGGACGAACATGGGTATCGCGGTCATCTCGGCGGTCGACGCGATCTTCAGGAACGACTACAGGACGGCGCAGAAGGGGATCGACCGCTTTGCCTTCTGCATCGAG
>JAFXEA010000041.1 GCA_017521065.1 Kiritimatiellia bacterium
GAAATCCTCTGGACGGAACTTGCTCTCGCCAATCACGTCGCATACAAGCCCACCCTTCTCGTATGCCTCGACGTCACTTTTGCCAGGCTCCACCACATAGATGGAAACATGATGTGCTGACTTTGCGAAACGGGAGTTCCGTCCGACAATCGCCGGCCCCAGCTTCGTCCATGCTATCATGTCGGATTCATCCGGATCATTGCGGTCATTGCCGTTCTCAAGCTGAAATCCGTCCGCAACGCTCGTCTCTCCACTCGTCGGGAAATACGCGCTCCGCAACGCGCTCGTGATCTGCGCAAGGGCGTAGTCCGTCCGCTGCATGTTGTCCGCCATCTCTGTGGCAAGGTTCCAATTGCGTATGATCGTATGGAAAGTCCAAGTGGATACGATCGTAAGAATCGAAAGTATCAGCACGGCGAGCATCAGCTCCACTATGGTGAAAGCCTTCCTCATCGTTTCTTTCTCCAAAGCGTAATGACAGTAGTTTCGCTGCGATCCTTGTTGCTTCTTCCGCGTCCCCAACGGATCACGGTTCGCACCGTGTACAGATACCCGCTTCTCGCAAGCTCCTCGTCATCAATCTCGTCCACCGTGCGCTCAAACGTATAGTATTCAAGCTCATCCCGTCTCTCTTTCGGCAGATCTTCAAGCTCAAGATCGTCAAGAAGCCTCAACGCCCCGGTCTCCTCTATGTTGAGGAGCTCGTTTTCAAGCGGATCGTCGGAGACCTGATCAGGGGACGGCAGAGGATATAGGGTCTCGCCGAGCATCAGCACGTACTGCGCGGTCTCGAATCCCTGCGTTGCCCGCATTATGCGCTGGCACTGCATGAACGCAGTCAGAAGAGCGACAAGACCGAGCGAAAGGATTATGGTGGCGACCATAACCTCAAGAAGCGTGAAGCCTCTGCGCAATCTGTCAGCGACTCCGACGGACATTTTTCTTACCCCTTCTGTCGTCTTCATCGTCCTCACCGACCGTCGCCTTGCCGCTGCGGGAGATGTTTATCGCAAAACCTTCGTCTGTTGCGGACGCATCCTTGAGCCTGATTATGATCCTGTGAGGATTTACGTTTCCGTTCGTCTCATAAGTCACAGAGACGGGAAGGTCATCCTCTTCCGGTTCGGAATCCTTATCCTTTTCGTCTTCCTTGCCGATGTCCAGACTGTTGAACACATCAACTTCAAGCTTCTTCCGTTCCGGCTGCTTTAGAGAACGTGCCGCTGCAAGTTCAGGGGGGAGAGGCTCGCCATCCTCCCCCAACACCTCAACGGTTATCTCGATCCCGTCATATTCCCCCTCGGCATCCTCTTTCGCAAGCTCATCCGGGTTCAACGCCTGGCGCGTATAGAAGAATCCTTTTTTCTCATCCTTCGAAACGCCTTTTGTGCTTGACGCTGATGCATCATCGTTGGCGCCATCTTCTTCGGATTCAGCCGCAATCTCGACGGCTGTTTGCGTAATCTCGCCGTTCACCTCTTGATATATGGGATCGGAAGGTGCGCCTATCTCTCCGGAGCCCGTGGATTCGCCGGATATGCGAACCTCAACCTTTCCCTTCTTGTGGAACGTCACGACAACAGGACGCTGCCTCAAAAGAGCAAGCGCGGAGGCGTAGCGCGAAAGCTGCACAATTCCGCGCGTCGCCTCCTTGACCTGTACCGCGCCACGTCCTGAAGCAACGCTCATCACTGCGCTGGCAAGCATTATCGCAATGATGCCAACGACTATCAGTATCTCGATGAGCGTAAAGCCTGCACGTTTCACGATGATAGCTGCCCCGACCGAACACGGGGTTCGACGGGATGATTATTTCTTCTTGCTTTCGACGTTCGTGATGTCGTCTTCAGTGCCCATTTCACCGTCCGGACCGGCGGATGTGATCTTCGGACGCTTCTTGCCGCGCTTCTCGAGCTGGAGCGGATTGCCCCAGGGATCCTCGGTGCCACCCTGAAGGAGCGCATCCTCATCCTCAGTCTCTTCCGTGAGCACATCAAGGGAATCGGGATACTTGCCGCCATGCTTCATGCTGTATGCGACAAGTGCCTCTTCCACATTCTTGATCTGAACGCGGGCGGACGCGATGCGGGCCTCGTTCATCTTGCCTGTGACGTTCGGGATGAGCACCGCGACCAGAAGGCCGATGATGCCGACCACCACCATGATTTCGATCAGCGTAAAGCCCTGCTGAGCCTTGCGGACTGTCTTTTTGATCTCTTCTCTGTTCATTTCCGGTACCTTTCTGTTTTTTGCTTTAAATCAATCATCCTATCGCATTGACCATTCCGAACACCGCCATGAGGATGGCGAGAACGACGAATCCGAGCACGACCGCCACACCTACGATGAGGATCGGCTCAAGCGCCGTCGTGAACGCGGCAATGCTGCGGTTCATGTCCTTCTCGTAGCGCATGCCGATGTGTTCGAGCGAAGCGGTCATGTTTCCTGCGCGTTCGCCGACGGCAAGCATGTCCGTCATCATGCGGGGAAAAGCGCCAGACTGCGCAAGCGGACCTGAAATCGACGTTCCGTCCGTCACACGCTTCCTGGCGTTGGACAGCGCGGCTCCGATCACGGCGTTGCCGCAGGTCTCTTCCGCGATGCGCAGTGCGTTCAGCACGTTGACGCCGTTGGAAAGAAGCGTCTTCAGCGTGAACGCAAGAGATGCATAGATCCCGTTCGCGACGATGTTCTTTATGAGCGGAACCTTAAGCTTCCAGCCGTCGAACTTGATGCGTCCGGACGGCGTTGCCACCCACTTGCGGAACCACACGACAATGCCGAAAACGCCAAGTGCCATGAGCCAACCGTATCCGATGACGGCATCGCTCATGCCGATAAGAATGCGCGTGGGGAGCGGCAGAGAACCGCCCATGGAGGCGAACACCTTCTCGAACAGCGGTATGATCCACACAAGCGCTCCGATGACGCCCACCACACCAAGCGACAGCACTATGCAAGGATAGATAAGTGCGCCCTTCACCTTGCTGCGGATGTTGTCGTTGCGCTCGTAGTGGTCGACAAGACGGCGCAGCACCTCAATCATCGCGCCGGAGGACTCGCCCGCCTTGATCATGTTTCCGTAGAGCGGCTGGAACGTCTTAGGATGGTGCTTGACCGCCTCCGAAAACGCCTCGCCGTTCACGATCCTGTCGGTAAGATCCTTGCAGACCAGACGCTGCGCAGAGCCTTCATCACCTTGGTTGGCCAATGCGCCAAGCGCCTGGCCGAGAGTCATCCCCGCCTCCAGAAGGTCAGCAAGCTCACCTGTGAAAAGGAGAACGTCCGTCTCCTTCATCACGGGCTCTTTGGCCTTCTTTGCGGACGTTTCTGTCCGTCTTCTGGATGTAGGTCTTGCCATACTCTATGTTATGCTTGAAATACCATCTGATGACGCACTTGCGGCCATCTTGTTTTTATCCGCATATTATACCACAGTCTTGCGAAGTGCTTGCAAAACCTTCGGATCGAGGAGTTCGCATAAGTAAACGAACGTGGCAGTTGCAAAACCTCCCCAAAAAAAAATTACAACGTAATTGCGGGCGTTTTGACTTTTTGATAAAATTTCCGCCATTAAATTTTGGCACAGATGCCACAACTAATGCGACATCCTGAACCAAATACAGGTTAAAAAGGAAAAACAATGAGCAGTTATGTGCAGAAAGTCTTGGCCGATGTTAAGGCCAAGAATGCAAACGAACCTGAGTTCATCCAGGCGGTAGAGGAAGTGCTTTCCACCCTCGCCCCTGTTCTTGAAGCAAATCCGCAGTACGAGAAGGCCGCCATCCTCGAGCGCATGGTAGAGCCCGAGCGCGTGGTCATGTTCCGCGTTCCGTGGGTCGACGACAACGGCGTCGTGCAAGTGAACCGCGGCTACCGAGTCCAGTTCAACTCCGCAATCGGTCCGTACAAGGGCGGTCTCCGCTTCCACCCGACCGTGACGCTGAGCGTCCTCAAGTTCCTCGGTTTCGAGCAGACGTTCAAGAACTCCCTCAC
>JAFXEA010000470.1 GCA_017521065.1 Kiritimatiellia bacterium
ACTTGCTTGGCGTGAGGCCAAGCCGATTGTCATTGCTTTGCCCTATACGGTGGAGACGCGAACGCGTCTTTCCGAAATGGAAAAGGCGTATGACAAGCAATTCCATCCGTTGCGGCGGAACTGCGTTGGCTCTTATGAGCTTGCCTCGTACAAACTGGCAGCAGCGTGGCGTTGCTACGGACGGATAGCATTCTATGATGACTCGTATCGCGTGGTAATCGCCGCCGCCCGCTATCGCCGGAAGCATGGCTCGCTGCCGCCAACCTTGGATGCGCTCGTTCCGGAGTTCCTTGCCGAAGTGCCGCGCGACCCGTATGACGCGAGCAGACCGCTCGGCTACGATGTGGAACAGGGCACCATCCACACCGTCGGTGCGGATGGTGCGTTCGACGGGAAGATTCCGAAGCCGAATGCCCGCTATGGCGGACTGCGCGGCGAGCGTTACCGATGCATCCGCCGCATCGACGGTCGCCAGGTAGGCAAGCAGGAACGCCGAAACGGCGAGAAGGTGATTGCGCGGATGAAGGCGCTTCGGCTTCCGAAGATTGCGTTTGCTCCGCCGAACACGTTGGGTGATGCCTTGTCGTTTTTGGCAGAGGCGACGCGGAGCGAGGCATCGGATGCTGGCTTTGCGTTCATGATCAAAAGGGGCGACTTGTTGTTGGAAGATGGGGAAGAGCCTGTAGCGGTTGGATCCCTGGTGGTGCCGAAGATAGAGGCGTCGGACATTTCCATTTACGATGCCTTGAGGCTCGTGTGCGATGCAGTCGACTGCAAATGGAACATTGAAGACGGAGTAGTCGTTGTGAGGCCCATGGAGGCAGGTGACTATCCAGACGACTGGATCACCAGAACCTACACCGGAGTGGGTTTGCCGGTGCGCGACTGGACGCATTGGGTCGAGGCGAATGGTGTGAAACTGCCCGAGGGCACGAGCATCCTCCATTCCCCAGAATCTATGCAGCTTCGCGTGTCAAGCACGAGGGAAATCGTTGAACGGATTGAAAAGCTGCTCAAAACCGATGTGGCGTCAACCTGCTGTTCTAGCGAAGAAAGCAAAACCGAACAATGACAACGCGCAGAGAAGGGCGTAGAGCCCGAAGGAGATACACCGAATCTTCGCAGACTCGGTAGAGAGAAAGATGGCTGCCATCGCGAGGTAGAGCAAATAGCAAATGGGGGAAGCGATGCGAATGAATGTGTCGGACTGGAAAAGTTCAAGAGAGAAGCAGTCGCGGACAGCGACCAATCCGACTGCTGAAAAGTAGGGTTCAAAGAACACTCCCCAAAGCAGGACGGCCAGTCCGGCTGAGAAATTATCGAACATTGTCCTCGCGGCCACAAAGATCGGCGCCGCAAGACTCACGCCGAGAAGTAGCAAGAAGCGCTTCTTCATCTTGTTCCTTTCTCAATGTCGTGTAGCCGTTTCATACGGACAGTATATCATAAATTGTTGTCTCGCTCCAGCGTTGCAGCGGCCCTTGCGGGGCTGCACGGCCAAAGTGAATTTATGATATAATATCGGCATCAAGAGAAACAACATGAGCCGGCTTTCGTTTAAGTCTTTATGTATAGAGTACTATGCGCGACATATCGGTTCTACGGGAGCCGATGTTTACAAGATGTTTTTGGATAGTGGTCTCCTTAAGACTCTTGATGATGATTATGAGGATCTCCACGGGCTTGGATGGGAAGCTCTGATGCCGATGTTCGATAAATATCTTGGGAGGTCTGGAATATCTGCGCTGATGGATGAAGACCATACGCTGATCCGGGCGACGCTGGTTCCTGCGATAGTCGACTACCTTGCGACGCATTACAATGTTTCAGAAGACAGTGCGATGGAAATGTTCTATCGCTCGAAGACTGCTCAGGCTTTTGCGGATGACGATCTTGGGCTTTATGGTCAAAGCGCACTGAATATTGCCAGCAACGTGATACAAGAGCGCGAAGCTGTCTGAATGGCCTGGGAATGGCCATAGGACAGCTTCATTGTAAAAGGCCATGTTTGAAAAACAATATGAAGGTGTCGCGGAAGATTGTGGGTGCAGAAAGCGTGACTGTCGTCACCTGGCCGGTGCAGCTTCCAGGATGCTTTCTCCTTGTCTGGCTCTTGGTCTGGTCGCCGGGGGTTGTGCTCGCGGCGCATTACTTTTTGACGGCGGAGACCATTAAAAGTTCAGGGCTGCTGTCTGGTTTGCCGGGATGGTTGCAGGCCTCGATAGTCATGACGATGCTTTTGTTCATTTGGTGCCTTGCCTTATGGGGAGTTCTTCTCTCGTTCTTCGGCAAGAAAGAGATTCGGCTTGGGGCGAAGTGGGGCGAGTGCTTCACCGGCGTAGGACGGTTTGGATGCAAGAAGCGTTTCCGCGTCGAGCCGGGATCGAAGCTCCTCATTGAGAAGCGTTTTGTAGAATACGCAGAACGTCCGAGCGGCACGGTCTATTGCTTGGTGCTGCGAAACTATGTCGAAAAGGTCCTGCACCTGCTTGATACCTTTGACTATGGCGAATGCAAGGACTTGCAGAATGCGCTTGTTGAGAACAGCGACCTTGAGGCCGTGTTGTTCCCGCCTGACTACACCGAGGAGACGCCGCATTTCACCTTCAAGGGCAAGATAAAGGCGACAAGGAAATAAAAAAGAGGCGCCCGGCGTGAAGCCGAGCGTCTCTTTTTCAGAACTTTCTGCGGTAGCGAGGCGGTGGAGCGAATGTCCGAGCGAGCGGATACGGCGTATTCGCCGAGGGTCCGCGAGGAGGAGCATTCGGCCGCCGCCTCGCCGCTGCTTAGCAGACGCCCTGCGCGACCATCGCGTCGGCGACCTTCGTGAAGCCGGCGATGTTCGCGCCGACCACGTAGTTGCCTTTCTTGCCGTACTTGGCGGCCGACTCCCACGCGTTGTCGTGGATGGCCTTCATGATGCCCTTGAGCTTCGCATCGACTTCCTCGCGGCTCCAGGAGAGACGCTCGGAGTTCTGCGACATCTCGAGACCCGAGGTCGCGACGCCGCCGGCGTTCGACGCCTTGCCGGGCGAGTACATGATCTTCGCCTTGACGAACGCGTCGATCGCGTCGGGAGTCGAAGGCATGTTCGCGCCCTCGCCGACGAGCGTGCAGCCGTGCTTGAGGAGGTAGGCGGCATCCTTGCCGTCGAGCTCGTTCTGGCGGGCGCACGGGAACGCGGCGTCGATCTTGTCGACGAGCTGCCAGCTGTTCTTCTTGGCGACGAACTGAACGC
>JAFXEA010000471.1 GCA_017521065.1 Kiritimatiellia bacterium
CCAAAGGGTCTTGCCACACCCAGGGACGGTCTACCCCATAATTATCCACTATCTCACCGGTATCTTCTTCGTCATATTTGCATCTTGTAGAAACAAAAGCCAATCTGCAAAAGTCTTCCATGTAAGATATTCCATCATTGGAATATGAATATCCTAACGTCTTTTTGAACAGGCAGTCCAAAAAATACAAAACGAAGAAACAGATGCTTGTCTGAGATCTGTTTTCATCCAACACAACATTCTTACCGTATAAAGTCGGGTTGTACACCTTATCTATCAAGTTTGCATAATGAGGTTGAAGTGTTCCTTCGTAATCCTCTCCTTCTTGATTTTTCTCAGGAATTGCATAACAAACTCTTATATTACAATACTTTGCATGCGGATAAGGGGTTGACACATTGGTAGTAGAAACGCCTTGTACTTTTGGCCACATGAAACAATCCGGGAAATACCCGGTAATACGACCACTATTAACCCCTCCGTCTGTTGCCTTAACTGTAAATTCCCTTACTCTCTCCCCTATCACAATCCTATCCAGCAACTCCACATCCTGACAATTCATCCCGTCAATCATTTCATCAAACGTGAGATTGCCGGACACGAGCGTCACATCCACCTTCCCCTGGGAAAGTTCCACCTGGTCCTCCATCTTGATTTTGCCGTAGTACACGGGAATGCCGAGCGTGTAGAGCACCGCCCGCTTGCCGTCCAATACCTCGTACACCGACTGCCCCGTTATCTGGTCGGCATTGCCAAGAATGTGTCGGTTCGCCTCGATGTCGAGTTCAAAGGGGAGGGAAAACGAGTTGCCCTCGCCCCACACGGGGGAATTGTTCTCGATGTTCACCGAATCACCTTCGGAGAGCACCGCCCACTTCCCGTCTATCTGTAATGCAAGTCCAGTCATAGTTTCTTGTTTTTGTGATACAAATATAATAAGGTATAAAAGGAGAATGAAGGACATTTTTTTGAGGGACGAGTTTTGAGGGAAGGACGGCAAACGGCTTGCCTCGGAGAGCTACCGAGAAAGCGCTGAAAAGAAGCAAAACATCCTCAGTAGAGGATGAGCCTTATCCTCAGTAGAGGATGAATCCAATCCTCAGTAGAGGATGAGCCCTATCCTCAGTAGAGGATAAAAACCGGCCTCTGAAGAGGGTTTTCCGCATCTCGCCCGATGGTGTGTTGGATTGTTTGCACAAAAAAAGTGCGCACAAGGATGGATTCACTTGTACGCACCGATGGTATATAGACTTGCGGCATTATTGTTTTGACTGCATTTCCTCCATTCCGTTGGCATTTCTGTCCAAGGTGGTAAGCACCTGCTCACGGATAATCCACACCGCACGCTTGTCCCACTTGTTGAACGAACAGATGTTCTGCAGGAACTTCAGATAAATTCGCTGACGGGGTGACACCTGCTGCTGCTTCAGAAGCTGCAACTCACGCTGGAAAGTTCCGCCGGTGGAACTTCCGCCCGGATCCGCACCGATGAGTGACGGATGTACACCAAGTGCAAAGAAAATGGTACGGCTGATTTCACTAAGCGCCTCCTTGGTGTCCGATTCAATCTTGGCCTGCGGCACTTCCACGATTTCCACCGCCTTCCAAAGCTCGGTGTCGTTGTTCGTGAGGAAACTGTCAAGGAAAAGCGATTTGCCGTTGTTCTGGCGGTCCGAGAGGAAATCGTTCACGCTTGCATAAATCGCGTTCTTGTACGTTTCCACTTCTTCCGGAGTAGTCCATCCGTTCTGGTCGCACACCTGCTTCAGGTACGAGAGGTTCAGGAATATCATGAATCTCGGTGCAGTGGCATTCTCGCGGGCGGTCGCCTTGTCGCCAAGCAAGTTGGTGGCATAGTTGTAGATTTCACTCGGGAAGATGCTCCACCAGGCAGGCTGCGGATAATACGGCTTGAGCATCGACGGATAGCTGGTAGGCGCACAAAACCAAAGCGGACGGCTGCCGACGGACTTGGCCTTGTACTTTTCCACCGTCTCACGCAACTGACGGAGCGCATGTTCGGGCATCAGCACCGGATAGGCCACCATGTCCTTCTGCTCCAGCTCGGCAGTGGCATCCTTACGCCATTTCTCCGAATAGAACACATGGTTCACCTGCCAGTTCCCGTCCATCTGTTCCATGCGTGTACACACGGCAGGCAGATGACCCACGCTGACAATCTTGGCATTCCAACTGCCCTTGCGTCCACGGTTCAGTCCGTAGGTCGGGAAGTAGATATCCATGTGCGTGTCGTCCACGATGCATTTCTGATAATGCAGTTCCAGGTTGTTCTCCTCGATGAAGCGTTCGTATTCCGGCATGGTTCTCTCCCACTCCGCCAACGCTTCTTCCAGGTGCATCATTTCTTCCTCGTAACTGCCCGGAAGCGGCTTGTCCTTTTTCTCCGGCTTCGGTTGGGCAGTAGAAGCGGAAGCCCTGCGTGCATCCATGAAATGAATGGTGTGCGAATCCTCACGCACTTCACCCTGTACGGGTTCGGCAGACGAAGGCACTCCCCCACCCTGAGCCGCCGCATCCTGCTTCATCTTTTCACGAAGCTCACGCATGCAGACACGAAGCAACACGCCCGCATGTTCGTACGGCACGAGGTCTTCCTTCAAGGTGCCGTTCACATAACGCGGCCAAGTGTACATCAGCTTCGGTCCGAGGCCAACGGTCAGGTCGGTGATGTATTTCAAGGCAGCCGCCGTGTAAGGCAGTGCGTTGGCATACTGGAAGATTTGGTTCGGCAGATTGTCCTGCGGTCCCCATGGGATATAGCCCAACCCCTTTTTGCCCACATTGTCGGGGGTCGGTTTCGGGTTGCTCTGCTTCCCGTCGAAGAAAGCGAACTTGCCCTGCATGCGTCCGCCGCCCAGCGCCTCGGGTCGTGAACCGAGATATTCCGGCTTCTCGTTCACACTAAAGGTTCCCGTCTTGGGGGCTGTCGCGAAGTTCAGCGCCACGTTCGGGCTGATAGCCGCATACCCCCGGTTCATCAGGTCCGTCACCTTCTTGTTAAATTGGGCCGCTTCCTTCTCGACCCTTGTCTGTTTCTTTGCCATCTCGTAGAATAGTTAAAGTCTAGGTTCAGTTTATAGAGGAAATCGTTTAGGATACAATGATTCTCG
>JAFXEA010000472.1 GCA_017521065.1 Kiritimatiellia bacterium
CATCGGCTTCTCCGTGGAGGACACGCGCATCGACATCCTCGGCAACGCATACGAATACCTCATCGGCCAGTTCGCGGCCACGGCGGGCAAGAAGGCCGGCGAGTTCTACACGCCGTCTGGCCCGGCGGAACTTCTCTGCCGCCTCGCCTGTCTCGGTCTTACGGACGTCAAGGACGCAGCCGACCCGACCTGCGGTTCCGGATCGCTCCTTCTCCGCCTCAAGAAGTACGCAAACGTCCGCAACTACTACGGGCAGGAGCTGACCTCCACTACCTATAACCTCGCCCGCATGAACATGATTTTGCGCGGCATCGGCTATCTCCATTTCGACATTCGCAACGGCGACACGCTGGAGAACGATATGTTCGGAGAGCGCAAGTTCCGCGTTCAGGTCGCCAATCCTCCGTACTCCGCCAAATGGTCGAGCGCGCCGTCCTTCATGGAGGACGAGCGGTTCAACGAGTACGGCAAGCTCGCACCGAAGAGCAAGGCCGACTTCGCGTTTGTCCAGCACATGGTCTGGCACATGGACGACGACGGACGCGCCGTCGTACTTCTCCCGCACGGCGTCCTCTTCAGAGGCGACGCCGAGAGCGTCATCCGCCGCCACCTCATCGAAAAGATGAACGTGCTGGATGCCGTGATCGGGCTTCCGGCAAACCTCTTCTTCGGAACCGGCATCCCCGTGTGCGTACTCGTGCTGAAGCGCGACCGTGGCGCGAACGCCGGGAACATCCTCTT
This sequence comes from Kiritimatiellia bacterium, assembly GCA_017521065.1. GTDB lineage: Bacteria > Verrucomicrobiota > Kiritimatiellia > RFP12 > UBA1067 > UBA1731. The sequence continues at coordinate 742 of JAFXEA010000472.1, forward strand.
CATCGACGCGTCAAAGGAGTTCGAGTCCGGCAAGAACCAGAACATCCTGCGCGACAAGGACATCGACAAGATCGTCGCCGCCTACGAGAAGCGCGAGGATGTGGAGAAGTTCGCCCATGTCGCCACGATGGATGAGATCGCCGAAAACGGATTCAACCTCAACATCCCTCGGTATGTCGACACGTTCGAGCCTGAGCCGGAAATCGACCTCAACGCGGTGGCGAAGGAGATACGCGGCCTTCAGGGTGAGATCAAGGACATCGACGCCAAACTGAAGCCGTACTTCAAGGAACTCGGCCTCGATTTTCCGTTTGCATAAGGGCGGCAGGACATGAAAATCAAGCCTACATCTGAAAAGGCGAAATCCGCCTCAAAAGTATCCTCAAGAAGTCATCTTGGGGAGCGTGTGCCTCGCTTGCGGTTCCCCGGATTTGGTGGGGAGTGGAAGTTCGTTCCCTTTGGTTCCATTATTCGTGAAACTAATCTAAGAACAAATATTGAGAATGAGGACATCTTACTATCGGCTGCCATTGAAGGAATGTTCCTCAATTCGGAACTCTTTGATCATCAACGTGGTGCAAGTAATAAAGGATATAAGAAAATCAAATTGCGAACATTAGTTCTCTCAACGCAAAATCTCCATCTTGGAAATGCTAATGTGAATTTGCGATTTGAGCATGGCATTGTTTCTCCAGCCTACAAAACATATGAGGTTGTAGGATGTGATCCGGTATTACTTGGACAATGGGTGAAAACGGGTAAAGCCAAAAAGTTCTTCTTCGACGCCACGACTGTTGGTGCAAGTGTATGTAGGCGCAATGTAGAATGGGATACGCTTTATCAACAACAGCTGTGTCTCCCTACAGAAAATGAACAACACAAGTTGGCGGACTTTCTGTCGCTTCTTACGGACAGGATATCCTCTCAACAGCGTCTTGTCGAACTCCTCAAGAAGCATAAAAGAGGTTTGGTTCAAGACCTTTTCACGAGCGAATTGTCGAAGTTGCCTCGGTGTCGTTTCGCGGGCTTCAAAGACGCATGGACAAGCCGCTCATTTGACGAAGTGTTCTCCTTCTTGAAAAACAACACCTTGCCGCGCTCCGAAATGACTACAGCAGGTGGAATGATCAGAAATGTTCATTATGGTGATGTGCTGATCAAGTATGGCGATGTACTCGACTGTAACCGAGATCAGATTCCATTCCTTGTTAGCAACAAACAGTCAGACGACTGCCGACTCTTACAAGATGGGGATGTCGTCATCGCCGACACGGCAGAGGATGAGGCTGTTGGAAAGACCGTTGAATTGGTAGGCGTGGCCGACAAGTTGATTGAATCAGGCTTGCACACCATAGCCTGCCGGCCAAAGATATCGTTCGCCCCTCGTTTCCTTGGGTACTACCTCAATTCGACAACATACCGTCGTCAACTGTTGCCGTTGATGCAGGGAATCAAGGTTCTATCTCTTTCCAAGTCACAACTCGGAAAGACGCAACTGCTCTTCCCCCCAGACATCAACGAGCAGAAGCGGATTGCGGAATTACTGACTGGGATAGACGCACACATCGCTATGGCGCAATCACATCTTGATAATATGCAGTCTCTGAAAACGGGATTTCTTCAGCAACTGTTCGTTTAAGCCAAAGCGTACCAATCCAGCAGTTGACGCCCCTCAAGAAGTCATCTTGGGGAGCGTGTGCCCCGCTTACGCTTCCTCGGATTTGAGGGGGAGTGGGAGGTGGCGCGGATCGGAGAACTGTATTCGGAACGCTCCCAGCGATGCACAACGCCGATGGAATTGTTGTCTGTGACAATTTCAGAGGGAGTTGTCCCAAGGGCCGATATTGAAGGCAAAGACAATTCAAGTGAGGACAAGTCCAATTACAAGGTTGTTCACGTTGGGGACATGGTTTACAACACCATGCGAATGTGGCAAGGCGCAAGTGGATTGTCCGCTTATAATGGTATCGTAAGCCCTGCATACACAATCCTAAAGGACGCTGCGAAGTTTGATCATGAATTCATGGCCTCACTTTTTAAGACGGAATGGTTGATAAATGAATTCCGCAAAAACTCGCAGGGGTTAACCTCTGACACTTGGAATCTCAAATACCCACAAATTGCAGCCATCAAAGTGCGTTTGCCAAGCGTTCAGGAACAACACCATATCGCAACATTTCTCTCCCTCATCGATTCCCGAATCACCGCGCAACGCAAGATTGTAGAACTCCTCAAGAAGCATAAAAGAGGAGTCATTGAACAGATTTTCGGGCGGCGTCTGGATATGGGCAAAGATGCCG
>JAFXEA010000473.1 GCA_017521065.1 Kiritimatiellia bacterium
CGACGCTTCTCAAGATTCTTGCCGGTATTGATACCGAGCTTATGGGAACGGTACAGGTTGCGAAGGGCACCAAGGTCGGTTATCTTCCGCAGGAGCCTGAGTTGGATGATTCCAAGACCGTTGCCGAAGTCGTCGCCGAAGGCGTTGCCGACGCAAAAGCCATGATTGAACGCTATGAAGATCTCTGCTGCGAACTGGACGATCCTAAGGCCGCCGCTGAGATGGAGCGTCTTCAGGAGATCATCGACGCCAAGGACTATTGGAACATTGACAACCTCGTCGACCGTGCCATGGCGGATATGGGATGCCCTCCCGGCGACACGCCTGTGAAGGTGCTTTCCGGTGGCGAACGCCGTCGTGTGGCGATCTGCCGCCTTCTGCTTACGAATCCGGATGTTCTCCTTCTTGACGAACCTACGAACCATCTTGATGCCGAAACCACGTTCCGCCTCGAGGCATATCTCAAGGAGTTCAAGGGCACTCTGATCGTCGTCACCCACGACCGCTACTTCCTTTCGGATGTCACGGACTGGATTCTTGAACTCGACCACGGCGTCTGCTATCCGTATAAGGGCAACTACGAGGAATGGCTCAAGCAGAAGCAGGCGATGCTTGAACGCGAGGCGAAGGCTGAGAACTCCCGCCGCAAGCTTCTTGAGAACGAACTCAAGTGGATCCAGACGAATCCGTCCGGCCGCCACTCGAAGGCGCAGGCCCGTGTGAAGCGCTATGAGGAACTGCAGAAGCAGCAGGTCAGCGCCCGTGAGGACGATCTTGTCATTCGTATCCCGCCGGGGCCGCGTCTTGGCGATCTCGTCGTGAAGGCGGAGCATGTGAAGATGGGCTTCGGCGACCGCATTCTCTACGATGATCTTTCATTCGACCTTCCGCGTGGCGGCATTGTTGGTGTCATCGGTGCGAACGGCGCCGGAAAGACCACGCTCTTCAAGATGCTTACCGGCGAACTTCAGCCGCTTTCGGGAACGTTGCGCGTTGGCGATACGGTGAAGCTTTCCTATGTCGATCAGCTTCGTGGCGAGCTCGATCCCAACCGCACCGTCTATGAGGAGATTACTGGTGGCGGCGAGTTTGTGCGCCTTGCCGGTGAGACGATGATGAACGGTCGCGCCTACTGCTCGCGCTTCAATTTCCGCGGTCCGGAGCAGCAGAAGAAGGTTGGAGTGCTTTCGGGCGGCGAACGCAACCGTGTGCATCTCGCAAAGCTTCTCACGAGCGGCGGCAACCTGCTTCTTCTCGACGAACCTACGAACGATCTCGACGTTGCGACGCTTCGTTCTCTTGAAGAAGGCCTTCAGGAGTTTGGCGGTTGCGTGATGGTCGTATCGCACGACCGCTGGTTCCTTGACCGCATCGCAACGCACATACTGGCGTTCGAGGGGAAGGGCAAGACCACTTGGTTCGAGGGTGGTTTCTCCGACTATCATGAGATGAAGGAAAAGCGTCGCTGAGCGCGAAAGGGGATTGACGATGCGTCTGCCTGTCCATATCTGGATCAGGGAGGAGAACGCCGATCCTCAGGAGGTTGCCGGCTATTTTGTGGAGCTTGCGCGGCGTTTGGATGAACGTCCGCGCAAGATGCGTCTTATCGTTGAATCAACAGTTCCTGCATCGCTGGATTTCGATCCGAAGGACGGCAATCCTGTAGTGTCCGTATGTGGGGAGAAGTGCAGTTTCGACATCCGCCGCCGTTGGATTCCGGAACATCCCGTTCCACTTGAGTTCGGCAAAAAGCCGACATCCCTCCTTATTGATCATGTGGAAGGCAACAGGTTCCGTGTCCGCAAGGGACGCAAAATCGCATTGCCCGGCTGGGCGTACCCTGTCTTTGCGGCATCGGCCACGCTAACGGTGCTAACGCTGCATCCCGCGGCAATCGTCTTGACCCTTGTCATCGCGGCATCAATGCTACTTCTTGCACACAAGACAGATTGAAGATTTGGATGAGGGAGAAACAAAGACGGTTCAGCCGTAAGAACGACTGAACCGTCATGTGTTCTTCGTGTTCGAAGGATTTACTTGATCACGAGCTTGGAGTTGAATGTGCCCTTGTCGTTTGGCACGAACTCTGCGTTCTGGTCATCGGTGGTCCACTTGTCACCGATGATGAACTTGTACTGGTACTCGCCAGGAGCGAGCTTCACTGTTGCGGAATAGACGCCGTTGGTTTTCTTGAACGTCATCTTCTTCGCCTTGGTCTCCCAATCGGTGAAGGACCCTGCCAGACGGACGTCCTGACCTGCTTCAGCATGCACGGTGAACGTGACGCTCTTGAGAGCCGGCTTCTTGGTTTCGCACTTCTTCGCCGCGCATTTCTTAGTGCAGGGCTTCTTTGCTTCCGGCTTTTTCGTCGCTGTCTTGGCGGCGGTTTTTGCTGTCTTTTTCATTGCTTGTACTCTTTCAACTGGTCAGATCCATACGAATCTGAATAATCTGCCGCATATTATACAAAAACAGATGTTTTTTTACAACGGGTTATTTTTAATAATGCTTGCGTAGTATTTCAAAGTATAGAGGCCTTGCAAAACCACCATACTGGGAGAACGGGCATCCTGCCCGTTCAAGATATCAACGGGCGAGACACCCGTTGTTCCAGTTAAGGGAATGCGGATCGGTTTTGCACCTACCGTTATAAAATTTGTGATTCGCTTGATTTGAATGTTGAAAATCGGTATAATACGCGCCAATTTTTTGGAGGGTCACACCCTTAAAAGACACAAGGAGAAAAAAAGAACATGGCCAAGACGCCCAAATTCGCCAACGCGAAGGTTTTCGCGTGGGTTGACAAGTGGAACAAGCTCTGCACACCCGACAAGATTGTCGTTGTGAAGGGCACGAAGGAAGAGCATACCGCAATCTGCGAGATGATGGTCAAGAACGGCCAGTTCATCAAGCTTAACGACAAGAAGCGTCCGGGATGCTATCTCGCCCGTTCGCACGAGAGCGACGTTGCGCGCGTTGAAGGCCGCACGTTCATCTGTTCCAAGCGTGAGATCGACGCTGGTCCGACCAACCACTGGATGGATCCCGTCGAGATGAAGAAGAAGATGGAAGCCGCGTACAAGGGCTGCATGAAGGGCCGCACGATGTACGTGATCCCGTACGCGATGGGTCCAATCGGCAACCCGATCACCCAGTACGGCATCGAGGTCACCGACTCTCCGTACGTTGTCGTCAACATGAACATCATGACCCGCACGGGCGATGCCGTCCTTAAGCAGCTCGGCACCGATGGCGAGTTCATCCCCTGCATCCACTCTGTGGGCGCTCCGCTCAAGAAGGGTCAGAAGGATGTCGCTTGGCCTTGCGCGAAGAACATTGAGGACAAGTACATCACGCAGTTCCCCGAAGACCGTCAGATCTGGTCCTTCGGTTCGGGCTACGGCGGCAACGCTCTCCTCGGCAAGAAGTGCTTCGCTCTCCGCATCGCCTCCAAGATGGCGAAGGATCAGGGCTGGATGGCCGAGCACATGCTCATCCTCACGCTCACCTCGCCTGAGAAGAAGCAGTATCACGTTACGGCTGCGTTCCCGTCCGCCTGCGGCAAGACGAACCTCGCCATGATGCTTCCCAAGCTCAAGGGCTGGAAGCTCCAGACGATCGGTGACGACATTGCGTGGCTCAAGCCCGGCGAAGACGGCCGTCTCTACGCCATCAATCCCGAGAACGGATTCTTTGGCGTTGCCCCCGGCACGTCCAATGACTCCAACCCGAACGCACTCAAGAGCTGCAAGAAGGATACGATCTTCACGAACGTCGTTCTCACGGCCGATGGCGACATCTGGTGGGAAGATATGGGCGTCAAGGCTCCTAAGGAAGGCGTTGACTGGAAGGGCAATCCCTGCTACATCTGCAAGGACGATCCGTACCGCATGGGTCCGAAGCCGGGCATGACCAAGGCTGAGATCAAGGCTTCCGGCTATGTCGCCGCTCACAAGAACAGCCGCTTCACGGCTCCGGCGATCAATTGCCCGGTGCTCGACAAGGCTGGTTTCGAGGGAATGTACAACAAGAAGCCGACCGGAGTGCCGATCGACGCAATCCTCTTCGGAGGCCGCCGTCCTTCCACGATTCCGTTGGTGAACGAGGCCAAGAGCTGGACGCATGGCGTGTTCATGGGTTCCGCCGCCGGTTCCGAAGTCACAGCAGCCGTCATCTCCGACCAGATCGGTCAGGTCCGTCGCGACCCGATGGCGATGCTTCCGTTCTTCGGCTACAACGTTGCCGACTACTTCCAGCACTGGCTCGAGATGGAGCGCACCTCCGAGGCCTGGAGTACATCGATCTTGACTTGATCGGCCATGAGATTCTCCATTGGGAAATCGTGAAGGAAGATGTTTCCGCTACCTTCGGCGAGGATGTCCTCGATCCC
>JAFXEA010000042.1 GCA_017521065.1 Kiritimatiellia bacterium
CCAGAAACATAGTGCGGCCATAGCCGCAAGCGCAGTCGCGAATCCTGTCGTCTTCATGTTTTCTCTACTTTCTTCTTTGTTGACGGCTCAAGGCAATGTAAAAACGTCACATCGCATCACGTTGCCGATCAAGGGCGGCGTTACGGAAATAAAGCACAATATCCATACCTACAAGCAGAAACAGCGACACATACGCCCATATCACCCAGTTGTAGCTGTAAAGCACCTTATGGATTATCCCGAACACATACCCTACCTCTACAAGAAGCATGAAACCAAGGCTTTTCCCCTTCGCCGATCGCGATTTCAGCGACTTCGCAATGGAAAAAGGCCATGAAAAGCCGAAGCAGCACAGCATCAGAAACTCAAATATACCCATCTTCAATCTCCGTAACTTTGCAAAACCGGCAATCTACAGCACTGCATCCATTTATTCACGCAGTTTCGTAGCGGTCGCGCCATTCTCAGATGTGGAATATACAGACATGGACCAAGGACAGCTTCCGTACCCTCTGTCGATTATCGCATCATTGAGTGCGTTCACGACATCACCCGGGAGTCCGTCTGTAACAATGCGGAAATATCTTGCGTGTCCGAACACCTTGACAAGATTGCCGATCAATCCACAGCAGAGAGCAAGCGACTCCTGCGACGCAGAAGGAAGGTTCTTCGCACCGAGCCAGGAATTCCGGGGCGAAGTGAAGTCCATATACGGAATTGGCTCAAGACCTTCCTCGCGGGCCATCTCAAGAGCCTTCATCAACTGCGCCTGCGTCCATGCACCCTTCGCCGCCAGTTCAGGATGGCTCGGATACGCAAATCCGTCCGCTATGTCCATAAAGAACGCATTGTATCCCTTCGCCACCAGACCTTTCATCCTTTTCCGCCAGGAATTGCCGAATCTGAAGTTCACTTCACCCTTCGCCGTTCCGATCTCCACCTTCACCGCATTGACGGGTGCATCCGTGAACACCCCCTTCTCATACCAGGTGTTGGTGAAAAGGTTCTCGTCTCCCAGAAGGTTGTCCGAAAGATTGAGGGTTCCGGTCCATCTGCGCTTTTTCGCATTGACGCTCGGCGTGATGCCCGTATAGATACGTCCGTTGATCTTCGCAAAGCCCACGGAACCTCCGCCCGTATAGCGTCGAATGTTCTTGAAATCAGCGGAGCAGCGCAGTATTCCGCCCGGATTTCCCTTGCCGCCGTAGATCCCGAAAAGGAACTCCCCGTCCATGAATGTGGCGGTCTGGATTCCAAGCACGGTATAGCCGCTGTTGAGCACATGGCGCTTCACGAGATTGAAATCCCCATCGTACTCATGCACGTAGTTGCAGCGGCGAGTGGGAGTCAGACCGCCGACTACATAGAACCTGTCATCCTTCCACGTCATGCCGCCCGCTCCCATGGGCATATCAAGAGGCCACACCTTTTTCTGTTCAAGGGTCATGGCGTCAAATGAATAGACGAAGCTGTTGCCGTTGGTCTCCGTATTGAAACGTCCACGGTTCACCGCAACGTACAGGGTATCACCTTTCACGCAAAGATCACCCTGATGGCTCGGCGCGTCACACGATGCGAGAATGCGTCCGGAAAGGTCGGTGCGGACAATCTTCTTGGTGAAACTCCGCCAGATGTTCGTGCCTCGCGCATCGGTCCTCTGAAGGCGTCCTTCATACGATCCTTCACTCTTGATTTCAGTGGAAGTTCCGGCGGTTCCGGCATGGACAAGAACGCCTATAACAACGCATGCAATAAATATATTCATCTTCATGTTTTAATCTCATCCTTTTTTGCATCGGCGGCAATACGTCCGCACTTCTGATCAGCGCCACAGTTTGTGACCCATTCAAGAGCGCAAATGATACCATACCATCCCGACAACAGCAACACCGCGCACTCAGGCGGCGAAACGCCGCCTGAGGCCAAGCGGAACGAACCGCCTCAGCAGCCCGCAAAACGGCGGGATGCCGCATTCCAGTCAAGAAGGTCGTTTACGACCGCCTTGACGTAGTCGGCCCGGGAGTTCTGCCAGTCAAGGTAGTAGGCATGCTCCCAGACGTCAACGACAAGAAGCGGCGTGACACCCAGCCTGACAATCGGCGTTTCGGCATTCGCAGAGCTTTCGACTGCGATCTTGCCGCCGTCGAAGACGAGCCAGCCCCAGCCGCTCCCGAAACGCTTTACGCAAACGTCGGCAAGAGCCGCCTTGCACGCATCGAGCGAGCCGAATGCCGCATCGATAGCCTTTGCGAATTCCGCAGACGGCGCACCACCCTTGCCTTTCGGAGCCAATGACTCCCAGTAGAACGCATGGTTCCAGGCCTGGGCGGCATTGTTGAAGATGGCGGTATCCTTGCGCGCGAACGAAAGCCTTACGATCTTCTCGAGCGGCTCCCCTTCGTATTCCGTGCCGGCAATCAGGCCATTCAAGGTCTTGACATAGCCAGCGTGGTGCTTGCCGTAATGATACGACAACGTACGCGCCGATATCACCGGCGCCAATGCCTCATCCGCAAACGGGAGAGGTTTTACCGTAATCTCATTCATGGCTTTATCCTTTCCTTGTTGAGCGGAACCGATACGCGCCGCAACCGTGCAGGCGGCCAATCCCGCAGAAACCGAAAATCCCCGTCTCGTCACTTTAAGCATACAACACCTCCTTTCACATAATGCATGGGCAACATTCGCCCACTAAACATCGCGAATTTTATCACACCACCAATATCAGCGCAATCAATTTCGATAAAAAGCAAAGCAATTAAAAACCGCAAAATATTTGATGTGGATGGCATTCTTACCATAGCCATATATTTGCCATGCGAATGCCATCCACATCATGTCGACAGGTTAAAAAGCCGTATCGGTCTTACTTGGAATCGCCGGACTCGTTCTCATCCTTGCGCGGAAGAATCTTGTCCGCGAGGAACATGAGAGCGACCACCACGACTGCAACTGCGACGATGCATATGACTTTTGTTGCCATTTTACTTTCCTTTCATTGATACCGCGTCAGCGGCAGAGTGTATAGAGAACGCCTGCAACGACGGCGGAGCCGATGACACCGGAGACGTTCGGTCCCATCGCCTGCATGAGGATGAAGTTCGTGGAATCCTCTTCAAGCGCGACCTTGTTCGAAACGCGCGCCGCCATGGGGACGGCGGACACGCCGGCAGAACCGATAAGCGGATTCACCTTCTCCTTGATGAAAAGGTTCATGATCTTGGCCATTATAACGCCGCCGGCAGTGCCGACGCAGAATGCGCAGAGTCCAAGGGCGAGAATGGCAAGCGTCGTTCCTGAGAGGAACTTCTCGCACGCAAGCTTCGAACCGACGGAAAGACCAAGCATGATGGTAACGATGTTAATAAGGGCATTCGCCATTGTGTCGGAGATGCGTCCGACGGAAGCGCCGATCTCCTTGGCGAGGTTGCCGAGCTGCGCCGCGCCGCCAAGAAGCGACGATGAAGGCCTTGCGATCAGCGGACCGAAGTCCGTCATGGCACCGACGCCCATGAAAATCATGATTGGAAATACGCCGGAATCGATTCCGAACTTGAAGAAGTAGTGCAGAAACCCACCCGGTTCAACGATGCCTCCGGACATCTGCGGCAATCCGCTCGAAAGGAACGAGATCATGCCGTCATGCATCATGGCAGGCATTGTGATGCCTGAAAGCGGGCAGTTCGCGAGAAGGCCGCCAAAACCGATAGGGAGAAGCAAGAGCGGTTCGAATCCCTTCACGATCGCCAGATACATGAGAATGAGACACACCGGAATCATGATGAGCTGACCGATTCCGTAGGGGAGTCCGAAAAGCATCTTCA
>JAFXEA010000474.1 GCA_017521065.1 Kiritimatiellia bacterium
ACGGCGTTCCGTCGGGGTTGCGCCATATTTCGTCAGGGTGCTTTTCTGCAAATTCCGGATGAGCGGATGCGTTAAATGAGAGAATAACAAGTGCCTCCGGAGAAACGCGCATCATGTCGCGGATATCGCGCATCGTAGCTTCAATATTCCAAACTCCATTCGTCCAATGGCGTGCGCAGCCCACTTGGAACGACTGGAGTCTCACACCCTCGCGAGCAAACCCACGTCCATCAAAATCTCCCCACGAATATCCCCAACTGTAAGGATTCTTGTAGATGACAGGCGCCTCTTCTTTCCCGTCAACCAAGAACCGCACTCGACCATCTTGCTTCACAATCTTTGCAGTATGCTCCACGTCACCTGCGATACGGCGGTCAAACACCACTGAATCCTCAAAATTAGTCTTCCCGGCGCCTGCCGTCGTGTATGCCGCCCTGAATTTCTCCCATGCCGAATTAGCAGCATCATAGTCCTCAACTCCCCAGCGATGCCATACGGTGACGGACGGCGCACCGGCAATGACTAACGCCGGCACAAGATCAGAACCACCTTTTGCGCTGACAATAAAGTTCGAGAAACGCCTCTCGGCTACACCCGGCGCAGTATTGGCAAGATAGGCGATCTTTTCGCCGCCGCCCATAAAAACGCGCTCGGCATCAAGCGACCAGCAGGCAGAAAGCAACTTTCTTGAATCCAGAATGCGCGGAAACGCAAGCGAATAGAGAGGATCGGCGCCAGAGACCTCAGCATCGGCGAAACTTTTCAACTTTGCTCCGTCAGGACGAGAAAACGGGTTCTTCGCTTTGACGACAATGTGACCGGCGGCATTCGTCTTGCGAACCGTCATGCGTCCATCGGCGAAAGACACCTCTCCCTCTGCGCCCTTGAGCATCTCCACTGTAAACGCTTCGGCGCCCTGGCCGAAATCGGCCTCCCAGAAAACCCTGTCCGTGCGATCCCGTAATACACGGGTTTTGCAGATATTGTCCCAGCCTTCCCTTTCGACGGCATTTATTGTCCCCGAAAGAATGCAAAGCGGAAGTAATGCCAGCACAGACCGAATCATCACGGAATCACCGCCTTGACGCAGACACGATAGCCGACACTATAGTTTTTCGCAAAGGTAGCATCATCCCATGCAGCAGAGAAAAATGTATGCGAAGCACACTCATTCCAAGCCTTAGCACATGAACCGCCGCGCAAGGTCTTTTGGATAGAGGAAGATGTTTCAGATTCTCCAGGATAATTGACCCGAGTCTCTGTCCTTTTTTCTAGTTCAAAATCACGATGTTTATCCAAGCACCACTCAAACACATTGCCGTGCATATCGTAAAAGCCCCAGTCGTTCGGATCTTTACGGCCTACTGGATGAGTCGTGCCGCCCGCATTGCCGCTATACCATCCCATGCGATCCATTCCTGCTTCATTGTCCGTTCCGTTTCCGAACAGTGTCGGTTTTCCTGCGCGGCAAGCATACTCCCATTCCGTGCTGGTTGGCAAGTCTATAATCAACCCGAACCGCCTAAACTTCCCGATACTGCAACCCATCGCTGATGTAATAAGGCTATACTCGCCTGGCCAAGCCTTCCAATTGCGGATATTGCCCCACAAATAGTTATCGACGGGGCGAAGCGCAGCGTCCTCGCCAGAAGTAAATCGGGAATGCGTCTGGCCATCAATAAGCAATTGCTGTCCCTGCGTAACAGGATATATTCCAAGGTAATAGTCATACGTAAACGAAGCGAGATAAGGCTTATACTTCGGAGCCGGATTCTCAGCAGAACTTCCACAAAGGAATGTCACTCCCTTTGCCGGGACCTTCTTCATTACCAGCTTCGACGTCCGATAGATATCGTTTTCAAGCCCGCCGTCGGGCAAAGCCGCAAGCGATTTGTAGAACATGCAGCTGTTGGTATTGGCAAGATCCAGCACCAGAACATCTGGCGGATTGTCCAAACTGTAAGCGGTCACTACAGCCGAAAGCGATGCGGTGTCCTCCACATCAAGCGACGCTTTGGAGCACGACCACCATATAGTCTTGCCCGTTCCAGGAGAAATCTTCCGATTTACATCACCCACTGCATGAGCAATCTTGGTGTCTCCAATCGAGCTGTCGCCAGACTTGACATCCAAAAGCACAATCCCAGGTTCGCCCTCTAAATCGTAAGTGATTTTTACCGTCCCACTTCCTTCATACGACATTGCGACATTCGAAACTTGAGGTGACGCAACTGCCGCCGTAAAAAGCATAGAAAAGACAAATGTCGGGAAAATGTTTTTCATAATGATTGTTCCTTTCATTACAATCCGTCACCACATCTTAGTTGGAGCCCACAACCGGAAGCCAGCCTTATAACCATTATATACATGCGTACCGCTTCGTGAAGTACTGCTGCAATTGTCGGCACTTTGCGCATATCCGCCGCCTCGACGCTCTTTGTTGTAATTTGCATTCGATGTCGGACCCGTCGGATTGATGTCGTACGAAGTATAAGGATTCTTAGCTTCGGAATATTCCCAGTCCAACACCCACTCCATCACGTTACCATGCATATCATAAAGACCGAACTCATTCGGTTTCTTCTTCCCTACGGGATGCGGAACTCCACCAGCATTTCCGCTGTGCCATCCAAGATCGTCCATTGCAACACTGTCAATCGATCCGTCATTAAACTTGGTGCTCGTTCCGGCGCGACAGGCAAACTCCCATTGTGCGCCGGTCGGAAGATCGAACGCTATGCCGGAGAAGAAACAAAGACTGCGAAGTATGGACTTGTAGCTTAATCCGAGATTTGCCACACGACCTTGGGTTTGGGCATTCTGCCCCCAACTACGAAGCGACAGTACATCTCCACCATTCCCCCACGGAAGCGAATTACACGGAAGAACATCAGAATCGGCTAAATCAACGAAATTATCTGAACCTCGCTCTTTGCAGACGTTGAAGAGCTGTTTCTGCGTAACTTCGTACACACCAAGGTAAAAGTCATTGGTAAAAGCGACAAAATGCGGCAGTTTCGAACCTGTACCGCCCGACTCACCCATCGTGAAAACGCTTCCGCCTGCAGGAATCTTGCGCATCACAAGCTTATCGGTCTTGTAGACGTCGTTTGTGACGCCGCCAGGCATGGAATCGAAGGAAGTGTAGAATACGATGTTGCTCTTGCTCAGTAGATCAACCACCATGATATCCGGCGGATTGTCGAGTGCCCATGCTGTCAGCTTGAACTGCACGACTTCATTGGTTATTGCATGGTCAGGCCAATCCTGATATGACTGCCACACAATGGACTTGCCGATGCCCTTGGAAACCTTACGATTCACATCCCCAGAAACGCTAATCACATTGGCCGCGCCTATCGATACTCCATTTGTGAGAACGTCGAGAGTAACTATTGCGTCTTCAACGCCTAGATCGTACCCTACGGTCACTTTCTTCGCAAATGCCGACGAACGCACTACCGAAACATTAGAAATGCTCGGCGCAGCGGCAACGCAAGCAGCCAAACCACACGAAACGACAAAAAGAATGTTGCGCATAACAAAACTCCTTTCCTTTGTGTCATTTAATGACGATTGTGAAACGGTTGTATCTCTTCGTACTTAATGTCATCGAAGAGGAACGCTTCTCATCCAACTTGCGCACAGAACCAACGGAAAGCTGCTGATTCGAATCACTTGTCGCAACCTGTCCTGCCCCAGGTGTAGCGGCGGCACGGTTTGCCGCCAGTTTCTCGGCAAAATCAGAAGGCCATACCGGTTCGTCGGCAAATGCGCATGCAGACAGACATATTCCTGCCGCAAGAAACAACGCCGTCATGCCTCCCGTAGCCCAAGAATACTTTGATTTTATAATCGTTTTCATCTGTAAACCTCCACTGGGTTTGATGTTTCCACACCGTCGTAACGGCAACGGACACAACATCCCTTAATTGCTCACCATAAAATAACAAACGCTACCCTAAAACTCAATATACAAGAATTTGTAGTATGGGAAAGAGACGCCAGTTTCTGCGCCTTTGCGACGTACTTCTCAAAAGCGCTAAGCCTTCCTGCGCATCTTACGCGTCGCACACATTCTGAAAGTCGATTACCGGGCGCGAAGCAGCTAATATGATGTTTAAACGCGCAATCCTCTCAGCATGCGCTGTAATAAGGTTTAAATTAAGGCATCCTACGCGAAAATCTCTCTGAGAGCACTTTTATAAGATCGGTGAGGAATGGTGTCTTCGCAGATTTTCAGCGCCAGCACCGCGGAAAGATTAAGAAAAGTCCCTTCGCAGACATCAAGGATCTCCCTTACAGCGCTTCGAATCTCGTCATTGAGTCGCCCACGCTCACCACGGTCACATCCACTACTGCCACTGCCAACCTTACCTGTTGTTACACCGTCATCATTACATCCACCCCTGTCAACACCTTCGCCGCCAACGGCCACGCCGTCACTGCATTTACCACCTTCATCCCTTCCATCATCACCATTCCACACCCTTACAACGCCTCCTTGAGAATTAGTCCGAACCATATTCTCAATAGCCTTATCGCCTTTGTCCTTCCCTCCTTTTTCTCTGTTTTCGGTATTCTCAGGCGATTTTTTGCAACTCGATGCGCATACGTCCGTGTCTGTTGCCACAACCGTATTTCCATCCTCATCCGGCAGAACTGATGATGCAGGCACCGGATCACATATTCCAACCGCCTGACGGAATCTCCGCGCAAGCGCCTTGTAGCGCATGAGTGTCTTGTATGACCTGTAGAGATCGGGGATTTCGCTCTGAATATATCTCCTTATTCCGCCTTTCCTCGCAATTATCCTGCCATCTTCACCGAATACCAGCGAATTGTCGATGTAGCACTCGAGATCCTCCATGAGCGAACCGAGCCGCACCATGTTTCCGACCGATTCCCGCGCATGGATGAAAGCATCCCTAAGCTGTTCGGCGGTAGGACG
Source organism: Kiritimatiellia bacterium (assembly GCA_017521065.1). Classification (GTDB taxonomy): domain Bacteria; phylum Verrucomicrobiota; class Kiritimatiellia; order RFP12; family UBA1067; genus UBA1731. The sequence continues at coordinate 4,952 of JAFXEA010000474.1, forward strand.
CGGATTAACGGTAGTGCGCCTACGTATGCGTCTACGCTCCTCCGCAAGCCCCAACCTGCGCGTACGCTCCGTCTCGTAGTACGACGGACGGCGCAGATGATGCAGATGCAGGTCAATTCTGCGCCTTATAACCCATATTGCAAACGCACCACCCATGAGAAGCGATATGCAAAGCGCATCGAGCAGAATGGACTCGCTTCTCCTGCCCCTCCTGCGTAGCTGATCGCTAAGCGTGTGCGGCACATGGCCGATCGTACGCCCGTTCCTGTACGCCTCGCGCCAGAACTCCCTTCTGTACTCCTCAGAATCGAAGCCCAATACGTCCTCCTCGAACCACTTGAAGAACTTCGGTGCGCACTGCGTGAATGTCATCGGCTCATCCGAGCGTTTGGCAAGAATGACCCTTTTCCGCAATATATGACGTTTTACTGCTTTGTCCATGGCGGCGAGAAAGATATCAAATCCCACTTGCGAAGTCAATGAGAATATGGTTCGGACTAATTCTCATATTATTTGTTGATTTGTTCTGAGTGCCATGGTTGAAAGGCTGAAATGTCACTAATATGCCTAGTTCCGCACCAGTTATGGATTAACGGAGTTTCTATTTGAAATGAGAACTAAGCGAAATTGGAATTAAGCCGAATTGACTTATGCAAGGGGCATATACCTACAAGAATTTGTAGTATAACCAAATAGGCACTATCCATGTGGTATAATTGCGTTAATCAAAATACATGAAAGCGGTTTTATCCATCTTCTTTGCGTTCATCGCATTCTTCCCGGCGGCGGGAATACTTCTCACATCCGTAGGCAAAGCTAACACCGTTCCTCTCGAGAGCATAACCGAGCCCATTGACTTTGAGTTCACCGGCACCGTTTTGAGAGTAGACAGGGAATTCATTACCTTCGCAGATGAAAGTGACGGAACAATCCTTTTCCATGCAACCGCAGAACACGGTTTGCAGCTGTGGGACTGTATCCTTGCCAAAGGCAAGATGGTGATTGCCGATGCCGACAAAACAAGGCGCTTCCTCTCCCGTGAAATCCACATTCTGAAACACGGAATAAAACCACCTGTCGCCGAAGCTTCAGCCCGAGACATCATCATGGGGAAGCTAAATTTCAAGCTGGTAAAAATGCGCGGTGTAGTATCCACGTGCATTCCCGACGAAGTCTCCCCGGATTACTATTGGATGTCGCTGAAAACAGAAACTGGCAACTGCTACGTTACGGTGTATAAACCAGCGATGCCACAGATTTCCCTTTCAGGAATTATCGATTCCAAAGTCGAATTTTCAGGCCTTATCATTCCCATCGCAGGGCTTAGGAAAAGTCTTGGGCGCCATCTGCTCGTATACGAAGCCGATGGAATTAAGATCCTCAAAAATGCTCCGAATGACCCCTTCTCTGGAAATCCTCTCTCGGAAGACCCTGCGATTCTACACCGTCAACACATTTCAGGGGATGTCATCGCAGTTGAAAAGAGAAAATTCTTTTTGAGAACCAATATCGGGCGCATTATTGTCGTATATCCCACAGCAGATGCAAAACTTCCGTCTCCGGGAGAAACCGTTGCCGTTGCCGGCTTCCCTGAACACGCTCCCTATTGGCTGTGCCTCAACGAAGCGCTCGTAAAGAAAACAGGCATAACGATCCAGCCCATTGACACACCTGAAAAAGCATCCATAAAGAGCCTCTTCGAAAATCAGGAAGGTTTGCGCCGATTCAGAACCAACATTACCGGCCACCGCCTCACCGTTCATGGCAAGATCATTGCGTCGGCAAACGGCGAGATAGAGATATCGGACGGCAAGAACAGTGTATTCGTTGAACTCGCGAGCTTTTCCGGTGAACCTCAATCGGTTCCGGATATAGGCGCCACAATAGAAGCCACGGGGCTTTGCTGGACGGAATTCCAGACGAAAACCGATTCCGACATATACCCTTCCATCTTGAGATTCAAGCTCTATCCCTACAGCACAGACGACATCCGCATACTTGAAATGCCGCCCTGGTGGACTCCGTTCAAGCTCGTCGCCCTGATCGGAATATTGCTTGCAGTGCTTGTCGTACTCGGCATCTGGAATTTCATGCTCAACAG
>JAFXEA010000475.1 GCA_017521065.1 Kiritimatiellia bacterium
TCCGGCTTGGGATAATCGAGCGAAATACCTAGATCAGCGACAGAAAAATCCTTGTATGAAATCTGATGGAACGGAAGCCTGCGGCCACGCACAAACATGCGCCAGGTCTTGTCCTGTTTGGGAACCACACTCAGATAGGCAACGCCCTGCACTCCCTGTCCAGACAGCCTTTCCACCGTCTCAAACGCATCAAGCAAACGGTCATCGAAGTGCGAAACGCACGAAACGCGACCGTTAGACCACAATCCAACAGCCGTGCTTGTATTTCCGACATCTACCGTTATGAATTTCACGGCCTTGAATTATATCATTTTTCGCAGTCCATTAAAACAGACCAGAATGCCATGTCTTTTACCCTCTACGCCTGATCAATTCCGGAGCAGCGCAAGTTCGGATTCGGTAAGGTCACGCCATTCGCCCGGCTTCAGGTTTTCATCTAGGCGAAGCTTCGATATCTGAACACGCTTCAACGAAAGCACCACAAGATGCGCCGCACTGCACATATACCGGATCTGGCGCTTGCGTCCTCCCTTGAGCTTGAAGAGCAGAAGATGCACGTTGTTCTCCTGCTTGCGAAGCACCTCGACCGGAACGGGACGCGTCACGTAACCATCCGGCATTGTCACAGGACCGCGCAGGATATCCAGCTTGTCGTCACTCCATCGTCCGGCGGCGCGGACGACATACGTCTTTTCATGCTCATAGCGCGGATGCGTAAGCTTCAAGGAAAGATCTCCATCGTTCGAAAGCAGGATCAGCCCTTCGGAATCCTTGTCCAGCCGCCCTACCGGAACAAGCCTTTCCTGCACCCGTCCCCTGATGAGATCGACAACCGTCGGTCCGCCGAATGCGTCTGATGCGCTCGAAAGCACCCCCACCGGCTTGTACATCATGATTGTGCGCGACTTCTCGGCAGAGGCGGCAAGCGGACGTCCGTCAACACGGATCGCAGCCTTCGCCGGATCGAAACGCGCACCCGGCTCAGTGCAGACGATCCCATCCACCGTAACTCGCCCTTCTGAGATTATGACCGCAGAATGCCGCCTTGACGCCACGCCACGGTGTGCCAGTATGTTCTGAAGCCTCTCCTCCATCAGAGCGCACCTCCTATGAGCGAACCGAACGAACTGATCGGTGTCGTGTCGCGGTAGTTGTCCACCACCTGACGGATATCTTTGACGAGAGCCGTGACCTCGTCGTAGAGCTTGGAATCGGCGGAGAGTTTTCCAAGCGTACCCTCTCCTTTCTGGAGACGCGCCGCAACGGCGGCAAGATCGGACGATGCGGCGGCAAGACGTTCAACCAACGCCGAAGCCTCTCCGGCAAGTTTCTCGTCATCAGCAAGCTTCATCAGCAGACCGTTCCCGTTCTTGATCCGGTCCGTAACGGAACGTATGTTCTCCAGCGAACCCTTAAGGTCACGGTACACCGTATCATCGGAGGAAAGAAGCTTGCCGACAGTGCCTTCTCCGCGCTCGACACGAGCAGCGATCGCCTTCGCCGAGGTGAACGTATCATTCACGGAAACGACTGCCGTCTTTGCGGTTGCGACAGTCTCCTTGATATCCTGATAGACCGAATCATCGGAGGAAAGAAGCTTACCGACGGTACCCTCTCCGCGTTCAATGCGCGAGACCACAATATTGATTTTCGCGACCGCCGCCTGAACATTGGTGACAATGTCACGGAGCTCGCCCCTGGACGTTATCTCACTTACGCTGTTCGCTATGCGGCCGAGATCGCGCATCCAGTCCATGGGAGGTTCACCGCGGAACACGGTCTGCTCCAGCGGAAGCTGTTCACCCGCACCTTCTTCAAGCAGGAGATAGTTGCCGCCGAGAAGCGAAAATGAAGCGACCGATATTCGATACTTTTCACGAAGGACAACGTTGGCGTCAATCTGTGCGCACATCCTTACGCGGGAACCCTCAAGATTGATGCGGTCGATTGTTCCGACCTTCATGCCGCGGTACATTACGCTATCGCGCTCCTTGAGCCCGCCGACATCCGGAAATTCAATCAGCACCGGCACCTTGGCGCTCCCGACAAGGATATCCACGCCGGAAATGACAATCGTAAAATATGCAAGCAGAGCCAATACGGCGGCCATGAACACGCCGACAATCGTCTCGGCAAAAACTTCGCTTCTTTTCCTTTTCATATCTCTCCTTTACTGGCGGATACGAGATCTCGCACCTCCGGTAGTTCAGACTTCATGAATTCCGACGGTTTTGCAATAAGCACAACACGTCCGTCCTTGAGCATCATAATCCTGTCCGCGAAAGAACATGCGCCGGAAAGGTCATGCGTAACCACCACGCTCGTCAATCCACGCTCATCGTTGACGGCACGTATGAGACGGTGTATGTTGCGTGCGGTGACCGGATCAAGCCCGGATGTGGGCTCATCGTAGAGAACCGCATCAGCCTTGCGGACAATCGCACGTGCAAGACCCGCACGTTTCACCATGCCGCCGGAAATTTCAGCCGGATACTTGTCTGCCGACTCCTCCAAACCGACAGCTTTCAGCGCCTCGTCCACAAACGCATCAATCTCAGTTCCGGAAAGCCGGGTCGTCTCCTTGAGCGGCAGTGCGACATTCTCGCGGACTGTCAGCCAAGCAAGAAGCGCCCCCCCTTGGAAAAGGTAACCGATGCGCGCCCCTTCCTTGACCGATACCGTGCCTTCATCCGGCGTAAGAAGTCCAACGATGTGCTTCAACGTAACCGACTTCCCCGTCCCCGACGGACCGACAATCGCCAATATCTCACCATGGGCGATCTCGAAGGTGACCCCGTCAAGCACCTTTACGCCTTCAAAGCTCTTATGGACATTTTCAAAGCGTATCATGGCATCAGAACTCGAAATAGAAAAGCCTCGTTATCATGTAGCCAAACATCAGTATCAGCAGGAACGATATGATCACGCTGCGTTGCGTGGCCTTGCCCACCCCTACAGCGCCAAGACGCGTAGCAAAGCCCTGATGGCACGAAACGGTGCATATCACCACACCGAACACCGTCGCCTTCAAAAGCCCTGTGAAAAGATCCTTGAGTTCCGCTATCGACATCGCACTCGACATGTACTGCGCAAACGGGACATTCAGCTGGGTATAACCGACAAGGCCGCCACCCATCACACCAAGAACGCATGCATAGAACGCAAGCAGCGGACTCATCACGAGAAGCGCGAACATCCGAGGAGCAACAAGATAGCGCACCGGCGGTATGGACATTATCTCAAGGGCGGCGATTTCATCGTTCACCTTCATCGTGCCAAGCTCCGCCGCCATCGCAGATCCAACACAGGCGGAGAGGCATATTCCCGTCACAAACGGCCCCATTTCACGAAGCAGGGAAATCATCACCGTTGCCCCGAGGAATATCTCCTGGTTGAACTTGCGCAATGCAAGCCCCACCTGAAGACCGAGAATCATTCCCGTGAACAGCCCAACGACCGTAATGACAGGCAATGTGCGGATTCCTGTGGAATACAGCTGCGAGAACATCGAACGGCGTGCATCGCCGTTGACAAGCACATGAGGCATATAGGCAAACGCCTCAGCCATCAGCCTGCCTGCGCGGCCAATGCCGGATAAGACGTTTCCGTCGCCATCTTCACGTACTATCTTCATGATTGCGATATATTATACCATTTAGTTCGGGTTTCTGGTTTCTCACAAAGAAGTGTTCAGTATAAAATCCTGTTGTGTGGGGAATCGAGAAATTCGGATGTCTTGGCAAGGACTTCCTCCTTGGAGGACACGGAATGGACCGATGCGGCGATAGACTTGCGGAAGATCGCCCCGTAGTTCTTGGAGACGATGCGGCGGTCCGTGACGACAACCACGCCTCTGTCGCTTTTCGTGCGCACGAGGCGTCCGAACCCCTGCCTGAACTTGATCACCGCCTCGGGAATCATGTAGTCCCGGAATGAACTGCCGCCGTCGGCCTCGATCTGTTCGCTCCTAGCCTCTGTAACCGGTTCCCCCATCTGCGGGAACGGCAGACGCGCAAGAACGACACACGAAAGCGCATCACCCGCCACATCCACGCCTTCCCAGAAGCTCTGCGACCCGAAAAGGACAACCCGGCCGCCGGATTTCAGCCGCGCCGCCATCGACTCGCGCGACATACCCTCCCCCTGTACGCAAAATTCCAGCCCCACAATCTCAAACAGCGGACGCGCCAGCTCCGCCACCTTGCGCATCATGTCATACGCGGTGAACAGCACGAGTCCACGTCCTGCGGATGCGTCGAAAAGCTGGGCGAGAAACGGGGCGAGGGCCTCCGCGTACGCTTGCGGTTCCGATGCCGGATCAGGAAGGAAATCCGTAGCCATCACAAGCGCCTGCCGGAAATAGTCGAACGGCGACGAAGCCACAAGCCTGCGTGTACGGCAGTCGGAGCCATCTGAGCCCTCACGCGGGGTGCATCCAAGCCTTCTCGCCATGTAATCGAACTTGTCCCCAACCCTCAGCGTTGCAGAGCACAGCACGACAGAATCCTTCACCTCGTAGAAGCACTTGCGCATCTCCTCGGCGACACTCAAGGGTGCTGCAACAAGACGCATCTCTATGCGCCTCTCGCCTTTCCCACCCTGCCGCTTCATCCGCTCAATCCAATATACGCGCTGCGGATCGCCGCCGAGAAGAACAAACTTTGTATCCGCGAGATACTTCCGCACAGAGTCCGCAACTGTCAGCGCCTGAACGGAAAGGTCGCCGAAGAAATTGAGTTCCCCTTCCTCTGCGGCACCGCCAAGACATCTTGAGATGTTCATGAGCGCATCCGCAAGGTCGGCAAGCTTCGCCTCAAACTTCAGAAGCGCGGACGAAAGCGCACCTTCATCCCAATGGACCGATGTGTAGTCCTTGAACAGACCGTGAAGAGAGTACTGGCGCGGAGCGTATTCGTTCTCTCCAATGCGAATCCTCCGGTATCGGATCATCTCGGAGCCTGCGGCAGGGTTGAACATGTTCGCCGCCACATCGATAAGCGCATCCGCCTCAAGCTGGGCGAACACGGTCGCTGTACGCGCCTTCTGCACCAGCTCGCGGATCGCCGAGGCATCGGCGGCGTTTGCAAGCGCACCGTTGTCCAGCTGACGCTGGATTGAACCGAGAACCCCCTTCTCGCGTCCGCGATCCCCACGCCGGCGGCGTGTGATTCTGTTCATCAGCTGGGCGAGAGATTCGCGGGAAAACTCGAACGAGAAGAATTCCGTGGCGATATCCTCAAGGTTGTGCGCCTCATCGAAAACAAGCCTTCCATACGCAGGCAGAATGCCGCTTCCGGGGCTCGAAGCCTCGGCAAGCACAAGCGCATGGTTCGCGACAATCAGATGTGCACGCAGAGCGCGTTCACGCGCCTTTCGGATGAAGCATCTGGAGCTGTGCGGACAGCGTCTGCCTCCGCAATCCTCCCCTGCGCACACAAGCCTGCCGCGGAGAAGAGGAACATCAACCGAATCCAGGTCGCCATCGCATCCGGGATCGTGAAGCCAATCCACAACACCGCCAAACTCCTCGCGCTCCTCCTTGGTCATGGCATAGTATCCGTCACGCATCAGATCACCAAGAGAACGCAGGCAGAGATAGTTCCCGCGTCCCTTGAGAAGAGCGACGCGCACTTCGTCCTGGACCGTCTTCACGGCGCGTGGTATGTCGCTGGATATCAGCTGGCTCTGGAGATTGCGCGTGGCGGTCGACACGACAACAGGCGTATCGTTCAGAACCGCCCAGTTTATGGATGGTACGAGGTACGCAAGGGACTTGCCGACCCCCGTTCCGGCCTCTATCATGAGATGCTCGCGTGAGTTGAACGTGCGCACCACGGCCTTGAGCATGTCGATCTGTCCAGGACGCGCCTCGTAGCCGTTCATTGCACCGAGCGTCCCGCCCGGCATGAGATTTCCGGCGACGCTGTCAACATCGAGAGGCGAACAGTCCTCATGATCCGGCATACCGCACTTCCTGCCGCCGGACATCAGTTCCGGAACGCACGAAGCCCAGTCCGGATCGTCCGCAAACAACGCGGGATCAACCGTTCTTTTTCTCTCGCTTTTCACAGTTTCAAATTATACCACACCTGTGATATACTAAACGCGAATTTAAATCAAGGAGAAATGCGATGGAAACAATATGGAAGATGGTTCACGGATGGATGTCTGCATCCGGACTGGACGCAGCCGGAGCAAAAGCGGCCGCTTCAGCATTGTGCGCAGCCGCCACCATTGGTGTCGGAACAGGTCTTTGCGCAATGATGTCAGCCATTGCACGACGTTTCATAGCCAAGCCCCAAGCATCCGAATCGCACAAAATGAAATCCGCGACGCTGATCCGTACAACGACATGGACCATCTTTGCATGGATCATGTTCGCCTGGCTTCCTGACGCAGTAAGCGCTTATCCGGCAATCTCAAAACCATTGTCCCGCATTCTGTACATTGCCACCGTAATACTGTTCGCCTCTTCCATATCAAGCACCATAACCTGGCTTCGCACAACGGCAGGATCGCATGTCAAAAAGCAGGCGTTCGCCTCGAAGACCCTTTCGCAGATGGCCAAGATACTTCTGTGGTTCACGGCGGCTATCATAGTCGTATCGGCATTGATGGGCAAGAGCCCCACATTCGTCCTCAGCGGACTCGGCGCATTGACCGCAGTGCTCATGTTGATCTTCCGCGATTCGCTTCTGGGGCTGGTCGCAGGGATTCAGGTGTCGCAGAACGACATGGTGCGCGTCGGAGACTGGATAACGATGTCCAGGTACAACGCGGACGGAACGGTGATCGACATCGCCCTCACCACCGTAAAGGTGCGGAACTTCGACAACACGGTTACCATGATCCCCTCCTCCGCACTCATCAGCGACTCGTTCATCAACTGGCGGTACATGTCGACGTCCAAGGGACGCCGCATCAAGCGTCCGGTGTGGATCAGCGTCACTTCCGTGCGCGAACTCACGCCGGAACAGCAGGAATCCCTCGTCGCACAGGGGCTGCTGAA
>JAFXEA010000476.1 GCA_017521065.1 Kiritimatiellia bacterium
CATGCATACGCCTGATGCCCCACATCCCACAGCACCTTGTCCCTTGGAGGATCGAAAGTGCGAAGAAGCGCAATGGTGAGCTCCACAGTCCCAAGGGATGCCGCGAGATGTCCGCCATTTTTCGAGACGGCGCACAATATCTTCTCTCGAACGTTCTCCGCCAAGACGGCAAGCTGCGCTTCCGGCATGGACTTCACATCATCGGGCATCATTTAAAACGCCCTCCCATGCGTCTTTCACGCCCAGAAAACGACTCCAAAGCCGCCTCAAACTCATCCTTGCCGAAATCCGGCCATAAGATACCGGTCTTCCAGAATTCGGAATACGCGCTTTCCCAAAGCAGGAAGTTCGACAGACGGAATTCGCCCGAAGTACGTATTATGAGATCGGGATCCGGGACATCCGGTGCGTATAGGTAACGACGAAACACCTCATCAGATGGGGCGGTGGACGCCTCAACCCTGCCATCCAGCACATCCTGCGCATAGCGCTTCACCGCATCTGCAATCTCGGCGCGGCCGCCGTAGGATACCGCCACCTGAAGGTTCAATCCGTCACACTGTGCAGTCCGCTTCTCCGCCGAAGCAATCTGCCGTTGAAGTGGAGCGGGAAGATCCTCCTTGCGCCCAATCACCCTTACGCGTACGTTTGATTTTACGAAAAGCCCGACCTTAGTGCGCAACAGAAGCCCCATTAGCTTCATCAGTCCATCGACCTCTTCCGCAGAGCGCTTCCAGTTCTCGGTGGAGAACGCATAAAGCGTGAGAAACTCCACGCCGGACTCCTTGCACCAGTCGATGACCTCAAGCACCTTTTTGGCTCCGGCGCGATGCCCTTCCAGACGGATTTTTCCGCGCGAAACGGCCCAACGACCGTTGCCATCCATGATGATGGCCACATGTCTCGGCGGCATTTTCACACACAACCTCCTGTCTGGAGAAAACATTTCATAATTGGTTGGATATTATAGCACATATCTCAACCAGAGACTATTTGGGTAATATCGCTTGTGATAAAAATTTTACACCGCAACACTTTCGACAAGAATCACGAAAGCAAGAGAGCCGCACTGCTGTGCGACCCTCTTGTTTCGGTTAAAAAGTGCCGATCAATAACGAAGGCACCTATTGATCTTACTTGTCGTCAAGTGCAGCAACGCCGGGAAGCACCTTGCCTTCGAGGAACTCGAGGGATGCGCCACCGCCGGTGGAGATATGCGTCATCTCAGCGGCCTTGCCGCTCTTCTTCACCGCGCTGACGGAATCGCCGCCGCCGATGATCGAAATGCCGCCGTTGGCCTTGACTGTGGCAACAGCTTCGCACACGCCGAACGTACCCTTGGCGAGCGGAGCGAACTCGAAGCAGCCCATGGGACCGTTCCAGACAACCGTCTTGGCGCTCTTGATCGCATCAGCGAAAAGCTCGACGGACTTAGGCCCGATATCAAGCCCCATCCAGCCATCTTCGATATCTCCTTCGTTGACCTTCGTCTGGATATCGGAGGCATCCTTCTCAGCCGGAAACTTGTCGGCAATCACGTCATCGACAGGGAGAAGAAGCTTCACACCCTTAGACTGAGCCATCTCAAGCATCTCCTTGGCGTAAGGGATCTGGTCATCCTCGCAGAGCGAGTTGCCGATCTTCTGCCCCTGGGCCTTCTTGAAGGTGTAGGCCATGCCGCCGGCGACGATGAGGGTATCAACCTTGTTGAGAAGGTTCTTGATGACCTTGAGCTTGTCGGACACCTTGGCGCCGCCGAGAATCGCCACGAACGGACGGACAGGGTTCTCAACGGCCTCGCCGAGGAACTTGAGCTCCTTTTCGAGGAGGAAGCCGGAAACCGCAGGACGCAGATAGTCGGCAACAACAGCCGTGGAAGCGTGGGCGCGGTGAGCCGTACCGAACGCATCGTTGGCGTACACATCGCCATAGGAGGCGAGCTTCTTAGCCATCTCAGCGCGCTTTTCCTTGAGCTCGGCCTTCTTGGCCTGAAACTCCTCTTCGGTGAGGTGGATGCCCTTCTTCTCGTCATCCTTCTTCACCTTGCCGTCCTCCGCCTTGTAGAAGCGGGTGTTTTCAAGCAGGCAGACATCGCCAGGCTTGAGAGCGGCGACGACATCATCAGCCGCCATGCAGTCGGGCGCGAACGCGACAGGCTTGCCAAGGCACGTTGCGAGGTGCTCAGCGACAGGCTTGAGGGAGAACTCTGCCTCGTAGCCCTTGCCCTTCGGACGGCCGAGGTGGCTCATAAGCACGAGAGAAGCGCCCTGCTCCAGCACGTACTTGATGGACGGCAACGCGGCCTGAACGCGCGTATCGTCGGTAATCTTCCCCGAACCGTCCTTTGCCATAGGCACATTGAAATCGACGCGCATAACAACGCGCTTGCCATTGAGATCGATATCCCTCAGCGTCTTCTTCGCCATGACTGCAACTCCTGAAATTTACTTTTCTTCCTTTGCTTCCATCTTGTTCAGCTTGAGCTGAGCGCGGGACTTGCGGCGGCTGGCAGCGTTCTTCGTGATGACGCCTTTCTTGACAGCCTTGTCGAGTCCGCTCACGAACTCCTTGAACTTCTTCTCAGCATCTTCCTTCTTGCCTGCATCTGCAGCCTTGAAGAGCTTCTTGTGATCGTCGTGAAGACGGGTCTTCACAGACGAATTGCGCTTGTTCGCCTTAGCATTCTGACGGTCGCGTTTACGGGCGGCACGGCCGCCTTTGATATTGGCCATTATTAATTTCTCCTGATTTCCTTAAAGAAAACAAGTGCGTATTTTATCAAAATTCCCTATTGACTTCAAGACCTGAATTTCGTATAATGTGCGCTGTTTTTTAACCAAGCCAGGTTAGCACAGCTGGTAGTGCGACTCATTCGTAATGAGTAGGTCGGGGGTTCGAATCCCTTACCTGGCTCCATCAAAAATGCATTTCACCCGATAAGACACAGGGTCGAATGCATTTTTCGTTTTCTGACCCTTTTCTTGTCTTCCCTTAAAACCCTTGATAGGATGCACGAACAGTCACGGAATCATCAAGGATAAAACGTTGATTCACATAGTCCACCTGCCGAATTTAGGTTCACACCATAACCAAAGAGGGCAAAGTCACCTTTGAGCGGATCGTCAGGAAAGACCTCTGCAAGAGTTGCCGTAAGACGGCGGGCCGCACTCATCGATGCTGAGGAACTTTCAAGTAATCCCAACCTCATAGACTGCTGAACCACATGGGTATCAAGCGGCATGATGAGCGTTCGCCTGTCGATGAAATCAGACCAGAGCCCGATATCTACCGGCGAATTGTCGCGCACCATCCACCGCAGAAACATGCACACGCGCTTGCAGGCGGACTGCGCGTTTTTGGGAACGACAGACTCCGTCCCCGCCGACGCAAAATACCGGCAGATGGCATCGACCGCCGCGTATCCGTCACCAGCCGCCTCACGTTTCACGTACTCGCCAAGCGTACCAGATTCGTCAAGTAACGCACGGTAGGCTTTAAGGAATCCGTGCATGTGCCCATGGGTGAAAAAGCGGTAGAAGCAATCTTTGCATCCACACCGGAAATCACGCTCGAAAAGTCCGTTGCGCACCCATCCGTCGACATCGCCCTTTGCGCAGTCAAGAAGACACTGTATCTTCGGCAGGAACTGTTTTCTGCTTCCGAAGCTCAGGCAGGACGCAAGGAACGCCATCGCTTCGCGGTTTGCCGCCCCCTCCACCTGATGCATGAACCACGACGGATCTCCGTTCAGCAAATCCGTCGTTTCGTAACGGGCGGCGTACCGCCTCAACAGTCTTTTTATCGCGGCGTCCACCTTACATGTTGCCGATGACGGCCTTGATGCGGCGCACGCCTGCGGAGGAGGACTGCTCCTTCTGAATTTTGAAGCTGCCAAGCTCCTTCGTGTTTTCAACGTGAGGTCCGCAGCAGATCTCCTTCGAAACCTCACCAATGGAGTAGAGCGAAACCTGTTCGCCATACTTGGCGCCAAAAAGCGCGACGGCGCCTTCGGCCTTCGCCTCCTCGACTGTGGTGAGCTTCTTGGTGACGTCGATGCCCTGCTCGATCCACCCGTTCACGAGCTTTTCAACTTCGGCGATCTGGGCGTCGGTCATCTTTTCGGGCCATGTGAAGTCGAAGCGCAGACGCTCCGCCGTAATGTTGGATCCCTTCTGGTTGGCGGTGGGGCCAAGCACCTTGTGGAGTGCGGCGTGCAGGAGGTGCGTGGCGGTGTGCATACGCGTTACAACCTCGGAGTTGTCCTGAAGTCCAGCCTTGAACGAACCGGCGGACGTCGTGCGGGAAAGCTCCTGATGCTTGCGGTTCGCCTCCTCGAATCCGGCGACATCGACCTCCAGCCCCTGTTCCTTGGCGAGCTCGAGCGTCATTTCAAGCGGATACCCGAACGTGTCGTAGAGCTTGAACGCCGTCTTGCCGGAAATCTGCGTCTGATTGTGCGCCTTGAGCTGCTCTGCGACCTTTGCGAACATCGCAGCGCCCTTGTCGAGCGTCTGGTTGAAGCGGTTCTCCTCCGCTTCGAGATCGCTTTTGCACGTGGCAAGATTCTCGGCGAGCTCGGGATAGACGTGCTTGTACTTCTCGCAGATCACCTCGGCAAGCTTGACGGTGAAGCCCGGCGCGATTCCCAAGAAGCGGCTGTAGCGGACAGCGCGGCGGATAAGGCGGCGAAGAACATAGTTCGCACCGATATTGCCAGGCTTAACGCCACCCTTCGGATCGCAAAGAATGAATGTTGCGGTACGCATGTGGTCAGCGACGATGCGGCGAGACTTGAGCGCGAGTTCGGCATCTTCGGGCGTCACGGTCGAAAGTTCATCGATCTTAGCCATGATCGGCGCGAAAATCTCGGTGTCATAGACTGTTGCCGCTCCGGACATCATGCAGATCGTACGCTCGACGCCCATGCCGGTATCGACATTGTGGCGGCCAAGAGGCTCGAACGCACCATCGGCGTTCTTGTTGTACTGCATGAACACATCGTTCCAGATTTCAATGAACTTGCCGCAATGGCAGCCGGGACGGCAGTCGGGGCCGCACTTCTCCTTGCCAGTGTCGATGAACATCTCGGTATCGGGGCCGCACGGACCTGTCGTACCGGCAGGACCCCACCAGTTGTCCTCGCGCGGCAGGCGATAGATGCGCTCATCAGGAATACCAAGAGATTTCCAGATTTCGACAGCTTCCTCGTCGGCAGGTATGTAGCCGCTCTCGCCTTCGACGCCCTCGCCCTTGAACACGGTCACAGAGAGCTGATCCGGCGAAAACCCGAGCTTGGTCGTGAGGAACTCATAGCTCCAGCTGATCGCCTCTTTCTTGAAGTAGTCGTTGAGCGACCAGTTGCCGAGCATCTCGAAGAACGTAAGGTGGGCGCTGTCGCCCACAGCATCGATGTCACCGGTGCGGATGCATTTCTGGACGTCGGTAAGGCGCGTACCTGCGGGATGCTCCATTGCGCCCATAAGATACGGCACCAACGGATGCATGCCGGCGGTCGTGAAAAGAACCGTAGGATCGTTCTCCGGAATAACCGATGCGCCCGGAATGCGCTTGTGTCCTTTGGACTCAAAAAACGAGAGATACATCTCTCTCAACTCATCAGCAGTCAACTTGTTCATGTTATGCCTTTCAGAAAAAGAAGTGAAATTATACCACATTCAAACTGGCGCACACATTATAAACAAACAAAATAATCTATTGAATCATCTGGCAGACGGCAGATAGCACATTGTCGCAATGCCATTAAGCGGCATGTCCGGCTTCCAGTAGCGGAGCGGGGACCCCTTCTTTCCTGTCAATGGATCGATGGGAGTAACCTCGCGCCCAAAATCAACCGTCGCCGGACCCGCTATCCTGTGAACGCAAGCAACGCCATTGCCAACATAAGTGACATTGCCTGGAGCAGCATACACGCGAGCGCCTGCGCCACAGGCAAGCTCGTTGAGCTTAAGGTCCGTAACATCCTTCACATCCATGACCGTCACGCCGTCTCCCAACGCCGCAAGAGCATCGGCGGCGGATGCGAAATCACGGCTGCACATCCCTATCTTTCCTACCACAACAATCTTCATACCGGCTGCCGACATCTTCCGCAACCGCGCCGCCTCCGCCCTTGTTATGGACACCGGATTCCAGAGCATGCACAGCCTGTAAACAGGAAAATCGCCATTCACATCCGAAAGCAGATGCATGGCCGGAATCACACCGCTCGTGCGCCAGACGGCGTTCGGCGTTTCGTATGCTGTGCGCTCGGCGAGAAGACGGGTCTTTTCGTCGAACACAATCGCAACCGAAGGCTTCTCATATCTTCCGACATGCTTCGCAGCATGCGTGTTCATCGCAAACGCCTTGCGTATCGTCGCCATCGCCTCCGGTTCATGGAACCAGCTTCCGAACATGTCGAAGAAATAGAATCCCTGTCCGCCAGACGCAATCACGCTTGAGATGTCGCGCATTATCTGCACGTCATACTCTTCGGCGGTCGAAGGTATGGCGTGAACCTTCGGTGCGGCGGCGGAGACATGCTGCGTGCGACGTGTGCGATGGTCAAGTTCCTGAATGTAAAGCACGTTTCTGCCGTTTATGGCAGCGATGGTGTTGTTTGCTGAAGCTCCAAGCCCTCCAACCGCGCGGTTGCCGCCGTAGTAGCTCACCGTAGCAATGATGTTCACGGCGTCGTCCTTCAAAAGTTCATCAAGCGCAAGCCGGGAAGCCTGGGACCATATGGCCGTCGTCCACCACAGCTCGATAACGGCAGGTCTCCCCCATGCCTTCTTCATGGTCTTAGCGAAGCCGTTGATCGTTTGCGACGTTCCAACGGAAACAAACCTGCGGCAGTCGGCAAGCCTTCTTCCGAATCCCGGCTTGTCGTCGAAGTACTCCTTTGAATGGAACTCTGCAGGCGTAGGGTTCCTCGCCGTTTCGAGCGTCACGGACGGATCGCCCCACGCCTTCTGCAGGGCGGCATCGGTTCCATACAGTTCCTTGAGATAGCGGCACAAGGCTTTGCGGTTTCCTTCTGAATAATCGAAGTGACCATGGGTAGGCTTGTACTCCCACTGCACGAACTGTCCATCCATTCCGCCGGAGAACTGAAAGCCCACCACAATATTCCCAGCCGGTGACTTCTTGAGCCAATCCGCAAGCGCGACAAGACCCTTCTCCACATACGCCCTGTATGCGTCGCCGGTATAGGAGTACGCAAAATAGTCTATAGGATCCGGACCAAACGGCTGATTGCCGAATCCCCTGAATCCATGAAGGTGCACCCTTCCGCGTTCACCCTTGTCGTTGACGAATATCTCATCCGGATTGGCTTCGATGAAAGCCCTGTCCGGGGAAACCTCGATCGCAAGGATCACCCGCGCCTTGGGGTTGGCCTTGTGTATGCGAAGGAGGTTATCCTCGATCGGCGTGAAATCGAACTTCTTCGCCTTCGGATCCCAAAGAGCCTTATCCCATTTCACGGAAGCATAGAGCCTTGAACCGCAGTTGAACGAAAGGACAATATCCGACCCGGCCTCACCCATGAGACGATAATCTGCCGCGCCCTTGTAGATGTTTGCCGGCACTTTGCGCCCATCGACGAAAAGAGCAGGAGCTCCGTTCTCACGGCGGATTTCAGCCGTTGAAGGCTTGAGCTTCGCCATTTCCTTCAGCGCGGCCTCGCGATTCTCCGGCATCGGGTCGTGCGGGGAATAAAGGCCCTTGAAAAGAGCTGTTTTCCTCTTAAGCTTCCCGTTGCGGAACGTGAACTCCGGACAGTCGCTGAAATAGGTCCGATTGCCCTTAGCGTCATCCGATATCTCCACGTGCACCTTGCCGTCCTTCGTCCATGCCTTGAACGCTCGTGGCGGCAGGTTGCAGCGGCGGCCTTTCACCGTGGCGACAAGACGTTCCTTCGTGTTTCCGTTCGCGACAACGCACGTACCATCCTTGTACTCCACGAATATCTGGTTGCGTGACACAGCTCCAGAGGCGATCGCCGCCGAGGACGTCTGCTGTTTGCCGTCCGCACCGAAGTACGCAATGCTCTTCACATCCGCCTGCGTATATCGCGCAGCGATCGGCTGAACCATGGCATAGCTCTTGAGCGCAATCGGCAACCCCTTTTCGAGATCGACTTTGGCGCGTGTGCCATATGCAAGCCCGAACGGCTTCATCGGATCAAAGCAGTAGTCGAGAATCAGGAACGGGGCGTGTCCAAAAGCGACAGTCGCGGTAAGGAACAGATCGATAAGCTCGTCACGCTCCCTGTCGTTTGAGGCGTTCGGCATGTAGAAGCGGCGCTGTTCCGGAGTTTTGCCCGGACTGAACATCGAAAGCGTTCCCATACCGAAGTTGCATTCCTTGGGATGAATCTTCAGGAGGTCGAAATCAACGATCCACGGCTGCTTCAGGAAGTCGTATTCGCGATCCTGCGCGTAGTTGCCGTCCGTAAGGCCAGAATAGAAGAAATGTCGGGCGCCTTCGGAATACACCGGACCTTCCCAGAACTTCTTCTGGAGGAGCATGAGTTCGCCCCAGGCATAGTACGTCTGCGCAAAGGTGGCGGCTCCCGGCACGCGTGCATCGTAGTCGGTGCGGCGCCACGGGGTTGTAGCCGTATGGACGTCGCAGTACGCCGTGTTGAACGCAAATTTAGCCTGCGCCGCAGGAACGATCCTCTCGCAGTATTCCGGCGCAAGCACGGCCTTGGGGCCATAGCAGCGCACCCATGCCGTGACCATGGATCCATCAGGGCGACGCGTTATCAAATCCCTTTTCCAGTTTGCATTCATCGGCGCGAAGTCGGTGTAGTTGTTGTACGGACCGTACACATATCCCAGCTCGCCGCGCAAATAGCGGGAATATGCCTCGGCACCGGCATCACCGCCGCGTCCAGGCGCGGCATCGGTGCGGAACGTGAAGCTTTCGCCGCGGTCGCGCCAGATGGTTTCATGGTCGTTGATCGCAACGTGTTCGATGCCGGCCTTCTTGACCTCTTTCCAGAACAAGCGGTCGAACTTATGGTCGTAGGACGCATGGGCGCGTCAGGCACGAGTTCCCGTAACGGCCTTGTGCGGAGAGACGGGATTGGGGATCTCCGGCAAGACCTC
>JAFXEA010000003.1 GCA_017521065.1 Kiritimatiellia bacterium
CAGATATCGGCGTGACAAGAATCTGAAGCGCCTCCCTTTCATTCCGCGCAAGACGCAAGGAAAGGTCCTTCGGTCCCTTTACCGAAAACGTGTCCTTTGGCCGGATTCCCTCCATCGAGGAAGCCTTGCCCACAAGGAAACCGTCCGGTCGCACCCCGGCGGCAACGTTCTCCGCCGCAAGCTCATCGACGAACCTCTTGCGCCGCGCCGCACAGCGCCTATCGTAATCCATCCTGCCCACCTTGATCGCCGCCGAACTCCGTGCATCAAACTTCGGAGCAGGCGGA
Organism: Kiritimatiellia bacterium; assembly: GCA_017521065.1. Taxonomy (GTDB): domain Bacteria; phylum Verrucomicrobiota; class Kiritimatiellia; order RFP12; family UBA1067; genus UBA1731. The sequence goes on from JAFXEA010000003.1 coordinate 288, forward strand.
AGCGCCTCGCCCGGCCTGAGAAGCGTAAACCGGTCAAAGAACGCACACATGCTCTTAGGTTTGTGAGTATAGATGTTGACACGCGTTATGTTTGTGGGATTCGCTTCCTTAGGCCAATACTTAAGGTCGACAATCCACTGCCGATGCCCCCACGCAGGAAGCGGCAACGAACGGGCGAGACCAAGAGACGCCTTTCCTTCCGGACCGGCAATGCGTAGGCTGAGCACATCTCCATCATCGCCCAGGTTGACGACGTCAAACACAAGACGGTCGTATTGGCTCCAGTCCGTCACTTTCGTCTTCAATGTGAACGCAGGCCACTCGTAGTCACCCGTCTCCCATTTATCGGCAGACAATGAAAACGAATTCCTGCCGCCCGTCGCACAAAGATTGGTGACTCCGAACCTGTATGTCTTCCGGTTGAGACGTGGAGCGGCTTTCCGCTCCTCCTTGCTTTCGAAATCAAACAGAGGAACCGCGCCAAACACATTCAACGCCGACAGCATCAATGCAACAGACAGGATCTTCATTCCCACACACCCTTTCATTTACCTGAACGACAGCACTGTGCCGATGGGATTCAGCCAGCACTGATAGCATCCGACATCTACCTTCCCGTCACGAAGCCGCGGATTGCCTACGTAATCGACGTCATCCGTCATCCAGTCAAGCACAAGCCCCATGCCGCGCAACGGAGACGACCTCTTCAATGAATACGGATGTTCGCCCTTCCCAATGAACTTGTATGCAGCTCTATCCGTTATTGAAGTACAGCCAAAATTCTCGTATCCCTCCGCAACCGAATTTTTCTCAGACGTTCCATACACACAGTTTGAAAGCACCATGTATTGGCAGGTAAGTCGGCTGATGTCTTTCCTGTCTTCATTACGGGTACTGTGGAAGACGGAATTGACGAATGATATGGTCTTTGCTTCGCTGCCATAGTTTCTTGCGGTCAAATATATATAATTGTCAATGAACGAACAGTTTTCCACGCGAGAGGTACATGCGCCAGCCGGCTCGAACATGGCGGAATTGACGTAACTTCCCTTGATGCTCTCCCATGTGCAGTTTGTGACAAGACAGTTGCACATCAATTTCACACCGCCGATCATGTATATATTGCTTGTGACATATCCATTGGGATAAGTGACATTGCCGATTGCCCGTGCCATCTCCACATTCCTGACATCATGTATAACACACGAATCAATGACATCAGCATGCATGCTGGTATCCGCAATCTCACATCCTTTGAGAACGTAAGATTCCCATGTCGCAGAACATGAGTTGTCTCGGAATACACAGTTGGTTGCATAACCATATCTCATGCCGCCGCCAGCGCCACCATAGTTGCCGTTACCATAATCTGTGGCGACATTGTGCGCAATGGCACAATCTGTCAGGACGGAAGTTCTTGCACCGCCACCAGATTTCGCTTTGTTGTACATTATATCCGTATCTATCGCCGTGCAATGGCTGACACCGCCACCTGAAACGCTGACATTGCTCGAAACGTTGCAGCCTTCAACATATGAAGATTTATATATACCTCCACCCAACGCATCCGATGCATGCCTCGTCGCATTTGAGATGACCGTGCAGTTCACCACGGTGCCGCCCCTGATCGCGCCGCCAAGACGGTACGCGGAGTTTCCGTAGAATGTGCAGTTGCTCAGAATGGAATCGTACGCCGCACCACCGCCGGGATTTCCCCAGTTGTTGCCGTTGATGTTCTCCTGTCTGTTGTGCTCAAACGTGCAGTTCACCGCCAGACATCCGCTTACACCGCCAGTCCTGCCTCCACGGTTGTGGGCAAAGTACGAATCGTACACATGACAACTCTCCGCCACCGAACCGGTCCACGCCTCCTTCGCATCCCCAACAGAATGATTGTTGGTAAAAACGCAGTTGTAAAGCGTAGTGCCATATGCGGCGGTGGCATAATGGGATTCATTATTATCGCGGAACACGGAATCGTACACCGTTCCAGTCCGGGCGGGCCCGGCGACCGCACCGCCACCTGCATGGGCTCTGTTACCCGCAAACACGCAATTCGAAACAACCGCACTTCCGCTGCCTAAAAACACACCGCCGCCACGCTGGTAGGCCCATGTACCGATATGGTCTGTCGAGGCATATCCACCCATGACTGTGACATCATGCAATTCACTCTTGTTAGCGTTAAGGCAGATGAGACGATACGTACTATCCTTCGCCGTTATGACAACGTCAGCCGGATCGCCAGTCGCACCGATGAACTTCACACCTGTCGTTCTCGAACAAATGAGCGCGGCACCATATCCGGTACCGCTTGCATTGTACAACGGCGCATTAGTGAGCGGAGAAAGATCATATACACCCTTTGAAAGGAATATCTTCTGGTTGGAAATGGTATTCATGATCGCATTTGTAAGAGCCGCAACATCGCCAATCCACGTACCGGAAGCCTCATCGTACGTAGAAGGTATTGTCACATCTGCACCATACACCATTGCACAAAGCGGAACGGAAAATGCCAAAGCGATCTTCCTGATAAACGCACTGTCTTTTGCCATGCTCCAAACTCCTTCTGTTTCTTACTTTGAAACGCAACGCAGGAGAATATAACATGAACTATTTTTTTTTTGTCAAGGTATTTTAACGATTTTTCACAATTATCAAAATCGCCGCACGGAACCGTGCGGCGATTTAACTGTTTATGTTAAAGTAGATTTATTTCGTTGCGGTCTTGAGCCAATGCTTGAGAACCGCAACCTGACGAATGGAATCTGTATAGGCATCGCCTACGGTATTCTCAAGCGTATACCAGCCTTTGTACCCTGAAGCCGCCATCGTCTTTACGATCTTCTCGTTCGGCACTGCGCCAAGGCCAAGCGTCGCATACTTACGGTTGTTCTCAGGCGTCTGATCCTTGAGATGCACGTGCGCAACGCGATCCTTGGCATAAGCCATCATCTCAAGAATGTCTTCGCCGCGTCCAGCGTAGTAGAGGTTGCCGGAGTCAAGCGCGAACTTAAGCTCAGGAATCTCATCGAGAAAACGCTTGAGGTACTTCATGTGGGAACCAGGGTTCTGAGGGCCGCCGAAATCCTCCACCGTAATCGTGATTCCGCGCTTCTTTGCCTCAGCAACAAACATCATCATGGAGCTGAGATCCTTTGCAAATTCAGCCTCTTCATCTCCGCCCTTTGTGAAATGCGATGGCACCACCATCACACGCGGCACTCCATACTTCACGGCCTGATCGAGACAGCGCTTGCAGTCCGCAGCGCCATTGTCTTCGCCGAGCATTTTCGGGAAGAAATAGAAGTTGATCGGCTTTAGCTTCGTTGCGGCGAGTATGGGCAGGTCCTTGTCATCCGGCCCAATATCAAATCCGCGCACTCCAAGATCATAAAGCTTGTCCGCAGCCTCAGCAAGCGTTATCCCCTGCTGCTTGGCAGTGTTCCGGATGAAATGGGCGAACACGGAGATGTTGGGCTGCTCTGCTGATGAACACTGGCAGTCGCAGCACATGGAGCAGCAACCGGCGAGCATTACGGCCAATGCAATGGACGAAATAAGTTTTGCGAGTTTCATGTCTTTCCTTTTTTTTTTCTGTTATCGACTACATGGATCGGGTCCATGGAAACCATGCACCCTTTCCTTTTCAATTGCCGCATATCTTACCATTTACCGCGATTCATTCAAAGCAGAAAATCAAGGATAAATTTGGGAATTGAAAAGCATTAAGTGCCTACACCCCAAATATTAGACTCTCCCTCCAAATCACCCACGTTCACACCGTTTGACATGTCATAGTTTATAGAGACAGTTGCAAAACCTTCTATATTCAGAGGATCGCTTTCCCTTAACTAGGACAATGGGCGTACACCTTTGTCTGCAGCTTAACGAACCCGGAAAAAGGAGTTTGTTGAGAATTCGATTGGGATTGTCCAGCTGTTGGTCAGGACCGGCGCGGGCGGACACGTGTATACAGGCTGCCAATCCGCCGCCAGACCGAGATAAAGATCGTAGCGCAGATTCCAGATCCGAACTACACATACACACCCGACCATACGCCTAAAGGCAGACGCGTCGAGCGCCACATCTTTCCTCCGGGACCTAACAACCCCGTTGGCGTGGTCTGGCTGGGGTTCTCAATCCCCGATTACGGAATACATGGAGCCCCGCTCCCCGAACGTATAGGGCGCGCAGAATCGCACGGTTGCTTCCGTCTCGCGAACTGGAACGCCGAAAAGCTCTATGAACTCGTCAGGGCAGGAACAAGAGTCGTCATCGAGCCGTAAAGCATTCTGGTCAATTCAGAGGAACTTCCAGCTTACTATACACAGCAGACGAAGTTTGATATACTTCTGACGTAAATAAAGGACCTAAAGGAACTCAAAATGCACAAACCGGAAATCGCTTTCCACATTCATTCTGCCTACATTGCAGCCATTGCACTGTCCTGCGCATGCAACTGCACATTCGGCGAATCATTCGGGTCCCTTACACCATCCGCAACACCGTATGAACGTGAATTCATATGGCCCGAAGGGAAAATGCCCGACGTTCAGCCACATCAGATAGCCGCAAAGACAGAAGAAAAGTCCGCACCGAATTTCGATGCAGACAAATACCGCAAACCTTACATCGAATGGTATGCGCCATCACCGTCGAACAGAATAGACCTCTGTGTGCTGTTTGTCTCTGGCGGCGGATTCGACACATGCTGCGATGCCAAGCGCATGCAACCCGCGATAGACAGATTCGTGCGCATGGGAGCAACTGTGGTCAGCCTTACGTACCGTACGCCCAGACCTGAAGGCACACCTATACACCTCTCAGGATGGCAGGACGCGCAACGTGCGGTCAGGATCATCCGCTCCCAGGCCGCAAAGAGAGGCTTCGCTCCTGACAGAATCGGCGCGACCGGAATCTCAGCAGGAGCAAAACTTGTTGCCTTGCTTGCCACAAGCTCCCTCACCCCAGCCTATGCACCCGTGGACGAAACCGACAACCTTCCATGCAATCTTCTGTTCGCAGTGTTGCAGGCTCCTGCATACATTTTGACGGATGGAACAGAGGACGAGAATTCACGGGACGGCGTTGGACAAGACATAAAGATCGTCCCAGAACTGAAATTCGACGCGAAAACCTGTCCTATATGCATGGTACAGGGAGGGAAGGATCCCTATTCGCCGAACGTCTCCACACAGATATACCGCCAGCTTCGGCGCATGGGAATCCCAACCGAGCTCCATCTGTTCGCCGACAGGACGCACGGTTTCCATGGCAAACTCAACAAAGGGGAAGATGGCGCCGCGTACGACCATTGGTTCGACCGTGTTGCCGAATTCGTCAGGCAGATGAACTTCGACGGCAGACTCGGAAAGGAAGTGGAACTCATGACCCGTTTCCCGGACGACTCCGCCCGTGCTTCATACTCGAAGGAATCGGTTTGGCCAGAAGGGAAAACCCCATCGTTGCAGACGAATCAGTGCATCCCCTACCTTGAATGGCACATCCCTGCAAAACTTACCACCCGTGCGATCCAGATCATCTATTCCGGCGGCGGCTACTCAAGAAACAATCCTGATTCGTATGAAGTTGCACCCGTGCGCAGATTCCTGAACGGGAAAGGCATGACGGTAGTCACACTCAAGTACCGTGCACCTCGCCCTCTCTGCGGACTTCCCAAACATATCACTGCCTGGCAAGATCTCCAGCGAACAGTGAGAATCATCCGTTCCCAGGCAAAATCGCGTGGACTCGATCCAGACCGGATCGGCATTATGGGATCTTCGGCAGGAGGACACCTGACGCTCATGGGAGCGCTGTCGTCCAAACAGAAGTCATACCTGCCCATTGACGAAATGGACAACCTTCCGTGCAACGTGCAATGGGCCGTGGCGATCTATCCAGCCTATGCGCTGACAGATGGACTGGAAAAAGTTAACGTCAACGGCGGCAATGAAGACTACTCTCGAACCTCGCCCGAATTTGCGTTCGACCTAGACAGCTGCCCCATACTCTTCATCCACGGAGACGCCGACAAATGGGCGGCGATGAATTCGGTCAAATGCTGGGAACAGCTCAGACGCATGGGCATTCAGTGCGATCTGCACACTCTCGCCAAGCGTGGACATTGCTTCCAAAAAAACGCATCCCCCGGCACGGGCAGCTACACATGGATGGGCCGGATATGGGAGTTCATGAACCACAAGAGGATTCAGGCACCATAAACCATATTTTGACCATAACTACAGGAATCGGTTCCAGTCTCAGATTCCGCCTCTATCGACAAAAAACCGCGGTCGATATATGAAAGAATATATCGAGTTTACCGCTTGCTCATGACAAGATTCCAGCCCTGTGGCAGAACAGATTCATAAACTGGGCGCCCATCAGAGCCATGACGCCATTTTACCGTAACGGATTCATCCTTGAACACAGGCAGTGTCGCCTCGCACCATTCCAGCGATATGCCTTCTGGAGCCGACACATGAATTGTCTTGGCACGGCGGTCGATCTACTTCACCCCAAGCGCGTCGCGCACGAGCAGCCACGCCGCCTGGCACGGAAATCCGTGACAGCAGCTAAAACCATCCGTCCCGACGGATTCCCATAGAGTGCCTGTCTTCTCCGCCATCGGCAGAAAGCAGGATTTAACCTCGTCCAGAACCCTCGCGGAAAGTCCGGCTTGGGAGAGCAGCCCAAAGCGAACGCTGTATCCGAAAAGCATGTTCGACGACCAAAGGCGCGGATACGTCCCTTTCACACGCTTCGGACCAAGCTCATCCACCAGTCTGCGCCATAGTTCAGGATGGGACTGCGGTGAGGCGGTCTTCGAAATGAACGCGAAATACTGGCAGACCTCCGTACATTCTCAGGGATACTCAAGAACTCCGGCAACAGACACAAGCAAAATGCCCACGAAGACAATTGCATTTATGTTTTTCATCATTCTTACCTGTATTGCAGCAACCCCGGTTTTTTCCGCGCAGTTGATCGTCCTTATCGAGCGAAGTCAAGAACGGCGCTCGAACCGCACATATCCTTGAAGCGACCCTCATCGCGTTCATAGAGAGAAAGGAACGCCTGGCACGTACCTGCGGGTATTTTCGCAACCACCATATCTCCGTTCACTTCGGCTGGGGCTTCGAGCCACTTGCGTTTGTTGGCCCTTTCGCACCATCTCTTCGCAGCAAGATTTTCAGGGTCGGTCGTATAGTTCAGAACCGCGCGCCCCACGCTTTTTCCGCGCTTCACGATCCTGGCGCGGATAACTCCGTTTTCAGCCGTCGTATCGCCGAGTACCGGCAGCGAAATCTCTCCACAGGCGAAATGCCGCACCATACGCACGACCGAATCGAACTCGAATCCCACATGCGAATGCGGCAGCCGCGGCACGATCGCATGTCCGCGATGAGTTGGGCACTCCTCGAACGCGGTCTGGGCGGAAGCCGGAGTCATCACTCCGTCATTCGTTCCGACCACCCACCACATGGGACACTTTGCAGCATGAAGGAACCTGCCGGCGACCAGTCCGCCGCCTGGTCCATACGGACGAAATGGGCGCACGTCGCCGCAGTAGATCTCGACAACCCCGCAAAAACGCGGATCGAGCGCCGTCAACGTCGCACCGTACCAGCCACCCCAAGAAAGACCCACGTAGACTATCCTGCTGGGATCAACGTCTGGGAGCGACCTTAAAAGCGAATGCGCACGTACCAGATTGGCGACGTTCGCCTTCACCACCTTCGCATCGGAATCGACGTACTTTCCTCCTGGAAGGTAGAGCCGCGGAGTCTGCGGCTCTTTCGGAACGGCATTCGTCAATCCCGGCGCCGGAATCTGGTTGTACCAGTCGGGGGCTAACACGGCGAAACCGGCCTCGCGCCATTTGTCGACATTGTAGGGGAACGCGGTCCCAGTCCCGCCATGAACGAGAAGCACCCCCGGATAGCCGCCCACCGGTGCTTCACTCGCCGGCTTGGCGAAATATGCGAAAAACTCCGAAGGTTTGCCGTCCGGTCCCCGGCCCTCAACCAGCAGCGGCTTCAGATCCTTGTATGCAGCAGCCGGCTCGGGACAGGCGCGACATTCGGGAGCGCACGACAGTTCAGTGAAATCCCAGTATTTTTCTGGCCGTTCGCGGAAATCGTCCGGTATCGCCAGCGCGGACGTAGCAAAGAGTATCTGCAAAAGCATATTCATATCGTCCTCCGTATCGCGCCCATGGTCACTTGACCAGTTTGACTTCGCCGGGAGCAAGCGTAAGCCTGAGCTTATCCTCGCCGCCATCGAACGGTTGCGCCTTGTCCGAAAAATTCACGACAGCAACCAGTTCCTTTCCAGAAGGCGAACGCCAACGCGTCGCCATCACTGGCGGAATCAGCACATCCCGTTTCGGGCCCCAGATCCGCCAGACCACCTTGAGCATATCGACTTTTGCCCGGTTCGGAATCTCCTCAAGCAGTTCTCCGTCGATAAAATACTCCATATTGGCAGTGCGAAGTTCCGCCAGATGGATGGAGTAGTCGAGCTTCGCCCGTTGGTTCTCGGCGAGAATCCAGGCGTCCGTATAGCCCGTCTGCATCCCCCACAGGAAATTTCGGCCCTCCGCAGCCCTGAAGGCCTCGGTTGTATAGCTCGAGCTCGTGCAACCGCCGTAGAAAATGGCGTATCCCGAATATACAGCCGGAATCATCGGAACATCCTCCGCGCAGTTCGGGCACCAGAGTTCAAAAGCGTCGATCTCATCGATATACGGTTCCGAGAAATTCTCCGACGTCAACGGCACACCCGGATGCCCGGCACGGACTTCACGCACCATCTTCTTGTAGTCGTCGACCCAGTGGGTGCCTCCCCCGACGGGATGACCGTGATCAGGCGAGAAACACTCCGCGATAGACATTGATGCGACCTGGTCGATATAGATGCCGTTGGCGCCGTATTCTCCAACCATGCGATCGATGATGTTTCTGACGCGGTCGCGCCAGAGGGAAGTCGACTGGCACATAGCCGAAAACTTCCGCCCGCTCCAGTCCTCTGTGCAGAGCGATCCGTCCCGCTGGTAGCAGGCGTAGCGCTTTACTGTTTCGAACTCGCTGTGCCCGTGGTCCCAGATGCGGCCATTCATATACGGAAGAATCAGCACGCCTTTCTCAGTCAAACGCTGGACGGCCGCCCCGAAATTCGTCCGCGCCGGGAAAAATTCCGGATTGAGCTTATCTTGCGGCCACTTGTGCCAGCCGTACCATTCGAGCGACAGAGGAAGCCGTCCATTGAGACGCTTGAGCATCTTATTGACTTCACATTCCGCATGCAACTGGCCGAAGCCCTTGTCGTCGTCGGTGTGGATGGTCATCCAGAGTCCCGCATCGCGAATACGCTGCGGAATGTCCTTGCGCTCGGAGAGCGGACCCTTTTTCATCCAGCTGGCGTTCTTGACCGCCCAAGTGCGGTAGAGCTTGGCGGCCTTCCACCAGTTGCCGCGAAACGCCTTGACGGAAACAGAGAACGGCATGCCGCAGGCGTTGCCGGGAACTCCGGCGTGCTCCGAGGTTGCCGTAATATGGAATGAGTTGTCCTTGCCGTAGGAAAAGTACTTGGTGCGCCCGTCGGGATCGAGCGCGGTGATCATCGCGCCGTCCCCGGTATCTGCCTCAAACGCCGCGAACTGGATCGGCACGTCGTAGTCAGGATAGCCTACCGTGCAGGAATCTTCCAGCTCGCGCAGTCTACGTGCACCCCAGTTCCAGCCCGGCAGAATCACGGCGCCGCGGCCTTTCTCCACCACGCTCGCAAAACGCGGATAGTCAGTCGCGAAAAGTCCGTACTTCCGGCTGCGGTTCGTCACTCCGATGCGGAACTCGAACCTTTCGCCGGCCGCATTCCATTCGACGTCGCACTCGACATCGACCGCCGCGTCGCCGCCGTCGATATCGACACCTGTCCACATGAACCTCAGCCATGTGCCAGAAAGGTGGCGGACACTCCGTTTGCCAGAGCAGGAAACAGCGTCAATTTCCTTCATCTCACCGGCGGTTCCAGCCGTAAACCTAAGTTTCCAAAGTCCGGGAGCTTTACCTTTCGGCACGGCGAAACGCGTTTTGCCGTATTCAAGGCCCGTGCAGCCAAATCCCTCCTCTGCCGCTGAGAAGGACAGCTTGCCGCCTTCCGGAGCGCTGAGCCCCACTGGCGACGATTCGGCGACACCGGCGAATACGGCAAACACCGCAACCCATAGAAACAGCAGTTTATGCGTCCAACTTTCCTTGTTCATTCCTTTTTACCTTTCTTTTTCTTTCTTTGTGAGAGTATTTTCGACAACTGCGCGTATTTCCGCATACCCGCAGGCGGTAACGGGAAGTCGAGAGAGGCCTTTTGCGACTTTAACGGTTCCGATAGGCACACCGAAAACATCAAACAACCGGGCTGTCGCCTCGGCGGAAGAGTCGATCACCACCCCCTGTTCAAGGCAGGCATTGACAACATATACCGTCTTCTTGCCAGATTCAACCGGAAGAAAATTGGCATTCGAATAAGTCGTGACGACTTTTTCACGCTCATCCTCCCCTTCTATCCATGTATAACCGTTCTCGGGATGGTGCGGTGTGAACGTCCCCTTCAGCAGCGCCCCGCGATGGGATTGCGAAAACCGCAGCCAATGACGAACCACGTCCGCGTGGGCGGGCTTCATCTTCGCGAGGATCATGGAATACTGGATCGTTGAATACAACACATTGAGAATCGGCAATGCCGCTCCCTCGGCAGTCTCATCACCGGACCAGACGAGCATATCGGAATGGACCGCAGCATTCCCGGAAGTCAGCCTCAGATCGCACATGCGCCGTCGGTTGGCCGTCGGATCAGCCGGACAGTCCAGCACCCTTATCATGTTGCCGTACTGGAGAATCGCCGGACCGATGTAGTGCTGGCGGAATTCCACGAGAACCTCAGGATTGATTTTTCTGAGCCGCGCGAGCACATCCTTCATCAGTCTGTCGACCGCGGCCGGGACGGAGAGAAAATCGCGTCCGGCCATATCCTTGAGCGCGGGATCGTTTTCTGGTTGCTTGAACG
>JAFXEA010000477.1 GCA_017521065.1 Kiritimatiellia bacterium
AGGTTCAATTACATAATGGGCTTCGAGCGGACTGCCACATCTCCCACCGGCGTTTATTGGGGTGACGCGCACCAGAAGATCTTTACCGGTCGGCAACTCGTCCAGGCCAAAAGCACACCACCCGGGATAGGCACGTGTACGCTTTTCCGCAAATGAAGTCATCTCCTGCGCGACCAGCCGTTCGGCTATCTTCTTCATTCCGTCAGCAGCCAAAACCTCCACACGATAATCCATCACCCGAGAATGCGGTCCAGTGCTTTTTGCACACGGGAATTTCATGCGCAACACATTCGCCGAAGCCTTCGAAGGATAAACACGCTCTTTTCCGACCCTGAAATCAATCCGGGACATTGGCGGGAACTCGGGCGCAGGTGCAGCAGCAGCTATGCGACACGGTCGCCCTACGTCGTGCCTGTACGGAAAATCCAAGCGCCAGTCTTCGCCGATGACTTCACCGCCATTGGCGACATCCCGACGAGAAACCACCGTACGCAAAGGATAGATGGACATTATCGCCGTCTGCCATGCCTTGCCGATATTCGCCGGCGGCATATACTTGAATTTTCCAGCGGCAATTTCCACCTTGGAGAGAACATAGTTGTATTCGTATCTGCGCCCACGCGCACCACGTAGCGCCCCGGCGCCCATCGAACAAAATCCCCCCTGCCAGACAGCATCATCAAAACTGATTGACGTGTGGGAATGCCCGGAAATCGCAAACAGATTAGGGTACTTCATCAGTGCGGCGCGATTCGTTCCGTCATCGCCTTTTGCCCACCCGGAATAGCAGGTGTTGCGCGGATGCGGATGCTGAACATAAATCACAGGGCGGTCGGCGGGAATCTCACTACGGTGCTTTTCCAGGAATTCCGCGACCTCCACACCTTGATGCATCCAGTGCGCACCGATAAAGGTGACGCCGCAGATTCGGCGCATAAAGACTTCTCCGGGGAACCGATCCTCTCCGGTTATCATCCGCCAGGCCTTCTCCTTGTTGTAAAGGATTAGGTTGCGCTTATCGGTGATATCCACCGTTTTTCCACGCTGATAGGATGCATCGTGGTAATCATGATTGCCGAAGATGAAAAACGGCTCCACCTTTCCGCCAAACGAATTCTTTCCCTCTGGGAAAGCCTTGCGCCACGCATTTACGACATTTTCCAACTCCGCGAAGCGTCCGTTGTGGCAAATGTCTCCGGCGATCACCACCGCTTCCACACCCTCCGCAGCAAAACATTCAAACGCTTTCAACAGCGGTTCAGCGGTTGTCGGATCGGAGGTAACGTGCGGGTCTGACAAGACGCCGACTTTCAACAATGGCCTCTCCTGCGCACAAACGGCAAACGTTCCCGCGCAAGCCGCAGACAATGTTCCGACAAAACCTCTGCGACCGATCTTATTCATGCATTTCGCCTTTTGCCTTCTGAACCCGCGTGAATTCAGCCGTCAATTCAGCATAGGGCTTTCCCGTTGCAGAAACCAGACCGTAGTTGCTGTTTTCCGGAAACGAATCCGACACTCCTTCAGGCGGCTGATCGGTCCACATGAAATAACAGTAGCCGACGACAAAAGGCATTTTCGCCAGCGCCTGCACATACTTGCCAGACACTTCCGACCGTTCGCGCTGCGTCTTCATCCGGTGACCAGCGCCACGGGTACACGGCAACCCCGCATCAAGTGCCGGAAAGCTCCATTCGGTAATCATCAGCGGAGGCCCCCCGGCAAGACGCCAACGTCCGCCATATGCAACATCGATACTTTGACTGTAGGGAGAGCGGAAATTGCGGAACACGTCCTTTTGCGCATCATAGTGCGGATAGGAATTGAACGAAAGCACATCGCAATGACGCCCCGCCGCCACCCATGCAGCGTCAGGAGGATTGCCTGCGCCGGCGAAACGTGCGCCTAACACGAGATGATTTGGATCATGTCGTCTAATCGCCGCGACAGCGGTACCGAAATATGCCTCGGCAAGTTCTTGGTTGAAATCCTCGACATCGCGCTCCGAAACGCCGCTCAAATCAATTCCTCGCCGTTTCGCCCAGTTTTGCATATGTTTTTTCGCGGAATGCGTTTCCGGCAACGCCCTCACACTTTGAAAAAGCCCGTCCTTGCGGCTCCCCTTGCCTCTCCACGCAAGTTCGTTATCAAGAAAGTATCCGAAGAGATTTTCAGAATCGCGTTCAGGTGCGCAGATTTCCGCCGCACGCCGGTCGCACCATGTCGCAAACTCCGGATGGAACACATTGGGGAAGGAAGATCCCGGCCGCTGCATATCCGGACATATCCACCGGTCGGAATCTCCGCCTTTCATAAACGAGCGCCCTACTTTCAGAATCCGCACATGAGCCATTCCTCTATTCTCCAGCGAACGGTCGCTTCCCACTCCAAGCAGATTGAATCCCCAATCTCGCAAACGCCCGAGCGTTTCATTTTCCCATTCGGCGCGATTGACATAGGAAGTCTCGTTGTGTTCGCGGTAGCGGAAACGCGGTGGTTTGACGCGCCAACACCCCTGA
>JAFXEA010000478.1 GCA_017521065.1 Kiritimatiellia bacterium
CCCATTCAACTCGCACTTTCCATGCATATCCGAATATGGCCCAAGACAGAAATATCCGGCATCTGACTGACATGAGATCTTCGCATCTCCATCAAGCATCAGCCTGCACAGGGTAATGGCTGTTGGAGACAGGTTAACAATCGCGCCTTCTCCATTTACGCCTGTGCCCTTGATGTGGATTCTGTGAGGTCCGAATGAGACCCCTTTATCTGTCGCCACATTTACGAACATTGCCCCTTCACAGATGGTGAAAGTGCGTCTGTCGTTGTTTTCGCTCCAAACGTTGCCCTTGCCGGTGGCTACCGCATTGGTTACGACACCTGCTTCTATTATCAGGCTTCCGCTGAAGTTCCCCTGCGCCACAGAAAGCGTCCAGTGCGCATCACCGCGTTTCACCCAGGCACCATGCCCCAGCAACTTCGTGGTCGGAGCCTTCGATGTCTGAAATATGTTCGTGGCGCCATCCGAGATTGTGATGCTAGTCAAAGAATTCACACGGTCATAGTCACTATCTGTTACAATAACAGTGGTGCCCTTGGGAATCGTCGCATCTCCACTCTCTGGCCACACAAATGCCGAATCATCTGCAGACGCCAGAAGTGCGGCACTAACCGTCAACGCACCAAACATCACACCAGTCAACCTATTCACCATTTCGCACTCCCTTTCACATAGAGATCTTCCAATTCGATGACCGACCATCCGGCCTAGCCGATTTAACAATCAACGGTTCGTAGCAAGTGCGAACGGAGTGGCGATAGGATCGCCTTTGACACCGAATGCATTCACAGGGCGCACGACATAGCGTACGATCCAGCCATCCGGCACCTCTTCAGGCGTAATCAGGCACTTCACCGGCTCCGTCTCCATCGACTCTCCATACAGATAGCGAGGCGAGAATATGCGCTTCTGGACCAGAACACGCTCCACATCTCCCTGCTGAAGCTCCACCGTAACCTCGTAGTCGTTGGCACGAGGATTAAGCGCCGGGGGAAACTCCACAACCCTCATATTATGCGCCACTCCTGAACGGTCCTTGCTCTTGGTCCGCGAAAGCTTGATCTTTGCACCCTTGGCGAACTGCGGAACGGGAAGAGTATCCTTGCGCACGTCGTACGAGAATGGCTTCTTCTCAATGGGCATCGAGAAGGACTCGAACGGAACAACCCAGTCCGGCCCAAGCTGGACATCGTGCCTGAACTCCCAGCGACGGATAACCACTGCCTTGTCGTAGACGATGCAGAGCAGTCCCTGATTCGTCTGGCCGGAAGCGTGCTGTCCCATCGTCTTCACCGGCTTCGGCGGGGACGGCGGCACTCGATCCCTCGTGCAGTAACCGTTCTCACGTCCGCCCATCGTGCAGCAGTACCTAAGGGACGGCACATGCACGCAGGTGAACGCACCCTGCCAGATATTCTTTTCCGATGACGCCGACACATGGCAGTGTCCGCAGAACGCCATTAGATTAGGATACTTAGAGAAGAGTTTCGTGCTCTTGCCCTCATCAAGGTTCGCCGCCGTCGGACCAAGCACGGTTCCGCGCATCACGCGGTGCTGAGAATAGAAGAACGGTTTTCTGGTATCGAACTTGTGCGATGCGAAGAACTCCTCAAGTCCAGGCGTATTGTGCCCATACTTGTTGGTAGGTTCGCCACGGGTGAAGTGCGAAAGAACAAAATCATATCCCTTAACCGTCTTGAGCTGGATCGGAGCCCAAGGTTCCTTGAAACACCTCTCCCATATAGCCTTGCGGTCGCCATCGAATATGATTCCGCGCTTGCGGGCTTCGGGATCGGGCCATGCCTTCTTGGCCTCCGGCAGATCCCAATAGGATTGCGACATGTCATGATCGCCATAGTGCATGAGGTTCGCTACAGGGCGTCCATCGACGGCGGATCTGCCGTTAGGAAACACCTTGAACCACTCATCGGCAAGAATCTGAAGTTCCTGTTCAAGACCGTAGTCCGCAAGATCTCCACAGGCAAGAACGCCATCAACCTTCCACGAATCAAGCTTGCGCAAAGCCTTTTCAAGATACGGCTGTTTCCCCGGTGCAACCACATGGATATCGGAAAGCGCACCGAAACGCATTCTTTCCTTGCCGAGATCCATCTTCTGTGCGGCAGAACCGATTTTAGGGGCGACAGCGGCGAATGCACCCGCCGCACCAATGAAACTTCTTCTCTGCATATTCATATTCCATTCTCCTTGCTTTTAATTATACAATATTTTCACCTTGAATGATATCAAGCATTTGAGAGGCTCTATCACAGATGGAGCACTGGATCATCACTTCAACGAAACCAGGCTCATTGCGCCAAAGCCGCCTTGTTGATATTATTTCCCGAATATCTCGCGGCTGGAGACCGGAAGGAGTTCGAAGAGGCGTTTGACTGAATCTGCGGACATCGTCTTGCGCATCATGGGAACGATCTCCGTACCGATATCCCTCAATCCGAGAGGGCGACCGTATTTCACATCCATTGAAAGCGGACCGTTGCGTCCGATCGACATGAAGGAACGGACTCGCGGACGTTCCGGACCCTTCCGGTTCAGGATGCTATCCTTGCATAGCGAACGGTAGCATTGCACCGCCGTATATACCGCAGGATCAACGAAAACGAGATCATCCGCAAGCAACGCCGAATAACGCACATCCTTGCGCAGCTCAGCCAACGTTTTCTTGAACACCGACAGCACAAACGGATAGTGGGTGCATCCAAGGATCACAGCCCTTATCGGCGCCTTGCCGCCACGCGAACGGTATGACTCGACCATTGCAACAAAATTCGTCCGTGCGCAATCCTTCACACCCGGTTCGTCGTTCTCAACAGCCTCGGCCAGCCCGATACCGCCACGATTGACGATTTCGCAGCAATCGACATTCCTCTCGGCGAGGGCGGAACGCAATGTCCGTTCGTACACTCCGGACGCAATGGTCCCTGGAGTAGCGATTACACCGACGGCAAAAGGTGCGATGCCCTTCTTGACATCCAGCGCATCCATCGTCGCTTCGACACCGGCATTGACGACACCGATGACCTTCGCGCCTTTCGGCTTTGCAGCCTCCGTCGAGGCTTCCAGTCCGTACGCCGTCGCCGTGTTGCATGCGATGACGACTATCTTGGACGGCGCATGTCCATCCTCTCCAAGCACAAATTCCGTATCACGGACGATGAGTTCGCGGAGAAAGTCCGTCTTGCCCTTCGCCCCATAAAGACCATACGGCATGTTAGCCTGATCGCCGAAATAGACGAAGTTCTCGGATACGAGATCTGGGCGTCCGTCAGGACGGCGTTCACCGGTGGCATTGTCGAACTCATCCACTGTGAGAAGCTTCTCGAGCACGGTAAGACCACCCGTTCCAGAATCGAACACACCGACAGGGCGCTCCGACGAAAACACCACGGACACCGTCAATGCCACAGCCGTACAGAACAGGCCTCTTACTGTCGAGGCACTTGCAAAACCTCGTGCATGGGAGGGGCAGCGTCCTCGCTGCCCACGATTCGTCGACGCACGGGCAACGAGGACGTTGCCCCTCCCGGGTTTTGCAAGTGTCTCTGTCATATGAACTAACCTTTCTGCGCACGGAGAACCGTATACCCGCGGCGCTTCAGCACATCCACCTTCCCGAAGAACTTTCCGCAAGCCTCCTTGATTATGTCTGGAGACTTCGCCACCATCCAGCACACACCGTCCGGCGCGAGCGATGCGGCGGCGATTTCGGCGAAGAGATCGGCGATGCGGCCCTCTCCATAGTAGGGAGGGTTTGCAAGCGCTATCTTGAACTTTCCGCGAAGCGGATGGTCTTCAGCAAGACCGACATCTGAAAGGATGCACTCCGCGCCAATGCCTAGAGAATCGGCATTGTGTCTCGCGGCGGCAATTGCGCGCGAATGGGAATCGACAAGCGCAGCGGGGGAATCCTTCACCCCCTTGCGACGGAGCGCATCTGCGACAAGAAGCCCGACAAGTCCGCATCCGCACCCGATGTCAAGTATGGGGACAGCCCCTTCTTTCTCCAATCCGGATTCCGCAATCTCCTTCGAGACAACCTCGGCGAGGGAAAGACCGCCCTCGTCCGGACGTCTGTGGCAGAAGCACCCCGGCAGAGACATGAACTTGAGCTTTTCGCCGCCAGGCACTGAAGCTTCAAACTCCGCCGCAAAGGAACGGATGCGCTTAAGCTCACCTTTCTTGAGGCAGACGCATTTCACCGGAGCCCGACGTGATGCCCTGCTGCTCGATATCTTGCTGAAACCGATCTTGGCGAGCGTATCCGGCTCAACACCCTCTGTCGTGAACTGCGCACCATCCGCAAGATGCAGATATATGTCCTGAAGCGTATCAAGTTCCAGCTCGGCGCTCACCAGCTTGGATGTCGCGTAGTAGAACGCCTCGGAATAGATTGCGTCTTCGGGCAGTCCGGCGGCGCAGACGACCTCTACGTTGCGTCTGCGCCTTCCATTGTCCTCGCACACCTTCCGCGCCTGATAGCAATCGTACGCGTGTACGGTTATGCTGTCCTCAGGATGCTTCCGGGCATACTCAAGCGGGAACCTTCCGCTGCGGCAGCCAGAGAAAAGGATGTCAGCCATTTGGACCTTTCCGGTTACTTGAGCGAAGCGAGAAGACCGCCCGCAAGGATCAGCTCTTTCTCGCGGTCCGAAAGCGAAGTGGTCGCAGTGAACGTCTTGCCTCCGGCCTTGACCGTAACCTTGCCGTCGCCTTCAACGGCCTTGCGGATGTCGGCGAATTCAAGCTTCTCTCCGGCCTTGAGCGAGTCGTAGTCCTTAGCATTGTCGAAGATGAACGGCACGATGCCGAAGTTGATCAGGTTCGCGCGATGGATGCGTTCGATGGACTTCGCGAGAACCGCCTTGACGCCAAGGTACATCGGGCAGAGCGCTGCGTGTTCGCGGCTCGAGCCCTGTCCGTAGCTTTCGCCGGCGACGATCACGTTCGCAAGCCCCGCCTTCACGTTCGCAAGGCAGTTGTCGTGGAACTTCGGATCGCACGGCTCGAAAACGAACTTCGCGTACTCGGGGATGTTCGAACGGAACTTGAGACGCGCACCGGCAGGCATGATGTGGTCGGTGGTGATCTTGTCCTCGACCTTGATTGCGCACACGGCTTTGAGAGACTCTGCGAGCGGCACACCCTTCGGAACAGGGGCGATGTTCGGCCCGCGGACGATCTCAGTACCCTTGACGCCCTTGCGGGCGGTCTTGCGGTAGAGGAACATCTCGTCGTCTATCGGGAACTTCTTCGGCGCGGGGACAGCGGCGACGGGCTTTTTGCGCGGATCCTCGACCTTACCCGTAAGTGCGCTTGCTGCAGCGGTCTCAGGGGAGACGAGATACACCTGCGCACTCTTCGTGCCGCTGCGACCCTCGAAGTTGCGGTTGTTGGTGCGGAGGGAGACTGCGCCGGTGCGCGGACTCATGTGTGCACCGATGCAGAAACCACAGGCGTTCTCGAGGATGCGGCATCCGGCCTTGACGAGAATCGCGAGCGATCCGTCGGCGGCGAGCATGTTCACGACCTGACGCGAGCCGCATGCGATGCCGACCTCGACATCGTCCGCAACGTGCTTGCCCTTGAGAGCGAGCGCGACGGTGCGGATGTCACGGTAGGAGGAGTTCGTGCAGGAGCCGATCATGATCTGGTTGACCTTCGTACCCTTCATCTTCTTCACCGTGACGATATTGCCCGGAGAATGCGGTGCGGCCATGAGCGGTTCAATCTTAGAAAGGTCGATGGTGACGGTGTCATCGTACTTGGCGCCCTTGTCGGCGACAAGCTCCACCCAGTCCTTTGCGCGGCACTGCGCGGCGAGGAACTGCTTGGTGACGGAGTCTGACGGAAACACGCTCGTCGTGACTCCGAGCTCTGCTCCCATGTTGGTGATCGTGGCGCGGCTGGGAACGTCAAGCGTCTTCACGCCAGGGCCGAAGTATTCGAAAATCCAGCCGACGTTGCCCTTCGTGCCGTAGGTGGAAAGGACCTTGAGGATGACATCCTTGGCGCTCGTTCCCTTGGGAAGCTTGCCGACGAGCTTGATGCCGCGAACCTTGGGCGTGGGAATGTGGAATGCGCCGCCCGCCATCGCAACGGCGATGTCAATGCCGCCTGCGCCAATCGCGATCATGCCGATACCGCCGCCGGTGGGCGTGTGGGAATCGCTGCCTAGAAGCGTCTTGCCCGGCTTGCCGAAACGCTCGAGGTGAAGCTGGTGGCAGATGCCGTTTCCGGCCTTGGAGTAGATGATGCCGTACTTCTTGGCGACGGAGGCGAGGAAGTCGTGGTCATCGGCGTTCTCGAAACCGATTTGGACAGTGTTGTGGTCCACGTACGAGACTGCAAGCTCGTTGCGCACGTGCGGAACGTCCATCGACTCGAACTGAAGATAGGCCATCGTGCCGGTCGCGTCCTGCGTAAGAGTCTGGTCAATGCGGATGCCAAGCTCGGAATCCTTTGCGGGATCGCCCTCGACGAGATGGGCGGCAATTATCTTGCGCGTGACGTTCAACGCTTCGGTCTTCTTCATGTTCTTTTTCATCTTTCCTCCTTGATTTTGAAACGTATATTATACCATAGAGGAGCGATAGGGCTCATTGTGCGGCAGAAAGGGCTTTCAGACGCAGTTTTGCGAAGTCACATGCATAAGGGCGAGCCGTCTCCTTGTTCTCTACGTCATAGCTGCCAGCAAATTCTTCAAGCAAAGCGTTCAATGCCGCAGTACGCCCTTTTTCGCGCAGAAGCGAAAGAAGAAGCCAATCCTCATACGCCTCGCGCATTTCCTCATATACCGGGGTAAGCGCCACTCCGTTCTCAAGCGGGAACGCCAACTGACATTCATACGACCAGTATTTCCATGTGCGGATGTCCCAAGGATTGCCCGTCGGGGAATAGTAAGACCAGTACCCGAAACCATCCAAACCATAACGGAAACTCGACCATGCGATGGACCTGCCAGCCCTGTGCGCCGGATGCGCATACTGTGCATTTACACGGCGCGGCGCAGCCCAAAGCATATTCCGTGACACCGTCTCCTCGACCAGCGACCGGTACGGCACCGACACATCTACGCACTCATTGTAGTAATCCTTAAGCGAATCCACGATATCGCGAGGCGGTGTGAATCCCTTCCCTGTCCAGAAACACGGATTCATGTAGATGCTCATGTCCGGCGCGACCTTCCGCAGGTACCGGCACACATCACCGAACATCTTTGCCCGCTTCAAATCCGGTTCATCCGATATCTCCAGAACCACACGCTCAGGCAGGACCCCGCATTCGTGGCATTGCCGCCGCAGTTCCTCCACTCGCTCACGGACGAGCCGTCTATCCTCTTCGTCAAACTCCCCTTTCCCGCGATAGGTCTTGCCGAGGATCTTCCTTCCCAGATTGACGCGATGGTAGATCTTTGCGTTTCCCCGGTTCGCCGCCACAAGCGCCGCCTTCGTCCCCTTGAACGGCAGCCCTTGCGTCATTGTGACACCAAGTTCCCTCAACGGCTTGGCTTCATTTTCATACCGGGTACTGCTTTCGAACGGGAACTGTCTCGTAAATGCGCCCCATGCGAAAATCCAAGGTGGCGAATCTGGCAATGTCACATCCAACACTTTTACCGGAACTTCATGCTTCGCATCTCCCGCCGAAAGGACAACTTTCCTTTCACCGGCGGCTGCACCTTCCGTCACAAGACGGAGCATCAACACCGCGCATTCCCCAGACGCTATCCGCACCGATTTAGGGAAATCCACAACCTGCTCCGGATTTGCAAGATATTTGCGGGCGAAATTCAATGGTGGCGCCATGCCTGCTGCAAAAAACGGAACGATATCCATTTTGTCCGCATCGAATGCGTCCTGCGGCTCTTCACCCGTGAGCTGCAGATCGAACCGCTGCTTCTCCGTCAACTTGCGCTTCGGCGGCTGTGTACGCACCACACCTCCAATACGCAATTCCGCCATCGTACCATCACCGAACCCTGTCGCCATCACCGGCACCGTCACATTTTGTGAAGATTCGTTCACAAGAGCGAAATAGCGCACCTCAGTCTCGTTCTTCGCCATGGTCACTTCCGCGACCGCATCCTTGTCCGGATGCAGCAGGAACGGCGGCATCCCTGTTTTCACCTTGCTTGCCGCTGTAGGATCTTTCAGCGGCACGAACCGCAGTCCGCCGTTTCTTCTGTCCGAAATCCTCAGGAAATCTCCGCGCCTTAACGGAACTATGTTTTCAGGATAAGCACCAGAGACCTCCCCTGTGCCCCACACCAGCACTTCATCAAGATACGAGACGGAAGAATTCACCGCCTTGTATGAGAGCCGAAGATATCTTCCGCTATTTTTCGACAGCAACCGGATCCGCGTACGCGATGAGACACATTTTATGTCGGCAGCGCATTCAATCCAGTTCGTGCCATCCGCCGAAGCAGACACGGAAGCAAGCGCATTGGTCGTCCTATCTGAAAGGATATCCACTTCGCTGAACACGCACGGACGCTTGAAATCGAAAACGACAACAAGAGGCTTTTTCTTTGTCTGTCCGACAGGACGGTGCCAGCCGACAGGCCTGTCACCATCAAGAAGCCTTCGCCCGAAAAGCTTTTTGTTCCCACCTAAGGCATCTCGAGGAGAAGAAGGCTCCGTTTCATACGAATATGTGACACCGGTAAATACGCACCTGCCCCACCATCCGGCATTGTCGCTGAGCAGCGCCCCATCCGGCGCACCGGAATCATCCCATTCGCCGCCGTTCCAGCATATCGGCTCGCCATGTGCAATGGATGCCGCCAACACGGCGGCAATCAACGATATCCGTGAAAGGTCAGCGAATCGAGACCACTGTACCATCGGTGTATCCGTTCAGCAGCGCCGACGCGCCGTCTATCTGAAGATTGTATGTCGTACCGCCTGAAACCGGAGCGAGAAGGAACCAACCGGCAGCACCATCGAGCTGTGTGTCCACGGTGTTTCCATTCACCGTTACGGACTCCGTGCCGTACGGAACAGGCAGGACTGCAGAACGTTTGACGCATTTCCACGCCGCATCTCCCTCAGACATCAGGCACCGGGCCGAACCGGAATTGGAGCCGTCAAACCCGTACACGTTACCCAAACGCGCAGTTTTGACAGAACCGTCCGCAAACGTCAGGACCAGGTCGTACACGTTTTCCTTCTCCGGACGTGAATCCGACACCTCCGGCAGCGTCAGGACAATAGAATTTTCGGTAATGTCGGAATAATTCACCGAATAGCGATATCCGGTAACGGCAAGAGAGGCGACCTTCTCGACTCCCGGCGGATAAGGGATCGGAACCGAAAACGATTTCCCGGTACCAGTATGCCAAAGGGCTGTTTTCTCAGGCTGCAGAAACACGAATGCCGGCAAAGCCGACTCTGCAACAGAATCCGCTTCAAGGATTCCCGCAGACGCGACAAGCGCGACAATAAAGGCAATCGATTTTTTCATCACGTTATCCATAGACGATCTTCATGTTTGCCGACTGGATGCGCGGTGTGGTGGCGCGTGAATGGTAGTCAACCTCCATCCCGACCTTCTTTGGCGTGACACCACAGGCGAAGGACGATTCCGTGCCTTCAATCTTCACGCCGCCGTCCGCTGTCATAGTGACGATTGCGCAAAGAGGATCGTTGTACGCAATCCACGGCACTTTGCGCACCTTGTCACCCATACCCTGCTGCTTGAAGAATTCAACAGGATAGAACTTGTGCGCACGTTTCGATCCAATCCATTGGTAGCTTGCGGAATTTACATCGAAATACAGGACATTGTCCAACATGCGCAAGAAGTCGCAATGATAGTGTCCATTGATAGCCATGCGCACTTTACCCGGCGTTTTCGCATTCGCCTTTGCGAAAATCTCACGCATCCGCCTGTTTCCGGAAGCGCGCTCGAAACTCAGGTGCGAAAACGTGACGCAAGGATACGGGGACTCATCAATCGTGCGTTCGATCCATTCATACTGTTCGTCAGGGATGCGCCCCCAAGCATCGCCGTTCTGCTTCACGCCTTTTCCGAAATGGACAAACCCCTTTATGCTCTTACGGTAGAAGTAGTTCGTGTCGATAACGATGAAACGGAATCCGTTTTTGTCGAACGAGTAATGTCCCTTTTCGAGACGGAAAGTCTTGAGCGCATCCTCGTAGGAACAACCGTCTGTCTCATGGTTTCCAAACACATGATAGGCAGGAAGCTCAAAATCGTTGTAGTAGTCGATATAGTCCTTGACAGCAGGCGGGTTGTGGCACATATCGCCGCAGTGGATGACGAAATCGCACTTCTCGCGCTTTGCCCGGTCAAGAATCTGACCGAGCCATTCCCTTGTGGAGTTCGGGAACCCCCACACGCCGGGCTTGTAGTGGATATCCGCGAACACGCAGAACTTCACCTTGCCGCCAGAAGCCGTTGCGGACTTTTCCGCCGCCGCTTTCGCCCCGCTGGCGAAAAGTCCGGCGCCAGCCAATGCACCCAAACCGAAAAATTCACGTCTTTTCATCTTAGTCACATCCTTTCATCAATTCTGCTCCATCGGCAAGAACAAACGCACACCGAAATACGAGCCATATCTGCCATCGACCTTTGCATAACAACCTCTCCGACATGACGATTTAACACGATTGTATTTGCGCCACGAATTCTCACCGCGGAAAAGTGTAACGCATCCTTCATCAACAGCCAGTACCGCCTCCTTGTCCATCCATCCTGACGGTTCCTCGGTAATGGTAGGATACGCTGGACCAATCATTTCCGATTTACCATTCACACTATTAGTCCAAATCGCCGTTTCAGGGTTATGAAGATCACGCGTCAGTTCACCGACATTGCCTAGCATATCGTAAAGCCCAAAGGCATTGGACTTCTTAAGTCCGACAGCATGAAGAGAGCTTCCGCTATTATGGCTGTTCCAACTGAGTTCTGAAACCTCGGCTATGTAATCGTCAGCGGAATTATCAGGGTTTACACCGCTATAATACATCGTCTCAGTACCTGCGCGACAGGCATACTCCCACTGCGCCTCGGTTGGAACATCGAAATTAAGTTTTGGGAAAACA
>JAFXEA010000479.1 GCA_017521065.1 Kiritimatiellia bacterium
AGGCCCAGATCCTCATCGACGAGAAGGGCATGATGACCGGCATCGAGGTGCGTCCCTACGACGAGTCGCACCAGCTCGTGGAGGAGTGCATGGTGGCGGCGAACGAGGCCGTCGCAAAGGAACTCTGGGGGAGGGGAATCAAGATACTTGCGCGTCTCCACGAGCCTCCGGATCCAGAGCGCATGGAGATGCTCCGCGCAGACCTTGCCGCCATCGGCGTAAAGTGCGGCGACATTACGCACGGACGCAACATGGCGAAGTTCCTTGCGAAGATCAAGCGCCATCCGCTCGGCCGGACGATTTCGGTGATGGTGCTGCGTTCACTGAAACGCGCCTGCTACGATGCGCGCAACATTGGGCATTTCGGCCTCGCAAAGGATTACTACGCGCATTTCACGAGCCCTATCCGCCGCTACCCCGACCTGCTCCTGCACCGTCAGCTTGCCGATTTCCTTGCAAAGGGCGGAGGCAGGGTACCACAGAAGATACTTGATGGGGCTGCAAAGCACTGTTCCGACATGGAGGAGCGTGCGGACGAGGCGGAGCGTTCCCTTCAGGAGGTGAAGAAGTTTCGTTTTCTCGAAGAGAACGGCGGCATATTCGACGCGGTTGTAGGACGCGTCACCAAGTTCGGCCTTTTTGTGGACGTGCCGGCGTTGGCGACAGGTGGGCTTGTCCATGTGTCAACGCTTTCCGGCAAGTATGTTAAGTTCGACGAAAGGACGATGTCGCTTTCGGATGGACGCAGCACGTGGAAACTCGGCGACACATTGAGGCTGAAGGTCTCCCGTGTGGATTGGAACAACCGCTGGATAGATTTCGTTCCGGCGGATCTGGCAAGAAAGGGAAGGCGCAGATGAGTCTTGCAGTGATGATGAACCGCTTCAACGTGAAGGGCAGGCTGGTCACGCTCGTGCCGTTCGGCAGCGGAAATATCAACGATACGTTCCTTGCGGTGTTCCGCAATACGTTTACGGAGACGCAGGTCGTGCTTCAGCGCGTGAACCGCAAGGTGTTTCCGCGGCCCGAGGACATAATGTCCAACATGCACACCATCACGCAGCATTGCCACGACAAACTTGAGCGTGACGCAAAGCTCGGGAACGACGACAGGGTGTGGCAGATGCCGCGCATTGTGAAGACGAAGGACGGCGCCGATTTTGTCCGTGACGACAAGGGTGAGGTGTGGCGTGTGATCACGCGTGTGCTGTCGGCCCATGCGTTCGATACCGCCCAGAGCCCGGAGCACGCGCTTGAGTGCGGAAGCGCACTTGGACACTTCCACTACCTTCTTTCCGATCTCGATCCTGCGTCAGTGATAGATCCGCTTCCCGGCTTCCACGTCACAAGCGGCTACGTGAAGCAGTATGACCGCGTCCTCAAGTCCAAGAACGCACAGGAGCGTCTTGGTGCATCGATGGAGGCGCGTCGTATGGCGAGGTTCATCGACGAGCGGCGGAAGTTTGCAATGTGCATGGAAAAAGCCGTTGCGTCCGGCGAACTCAAGAAACGTATGTTCCACGGCGACCCGAAGGTGAATAACATCATGATCGACGACTTCACAGGCAAGGGCACTGCCATGATCGATCTCGATACCGTAAGTCCGGGGCTTGTACAGATTGACGTTGGCGATGCCGTGCGCTCCATCTGCAATCCGGCGGGCGAGGAGGAGACGAACCTCGGCAAGGTCACGTTTGACGAGGATCTTTTTCTCGCGTTCATGAAGGGGTACATAAAAGAGGCGGGGAGCTTCATGACGGAAGCGGACCGTGAATATCTCTACGATGCCGTAAGACTTCTTCCGTTCGAGCTTGGACTGCGGTTCTTCCAGGACTATCTTGCCGGCGACAAATACTTCAAGGTGCGTCAGCCTGGGCAGAACCTGAACCGTGCGCGTGTGCAGTTCCGTCTGTGTGAGGCGATAGAGGCCCGCGAGGGGAAGATAAGAGACCTCATAAAGCGTCTGTAGAAGGAGCGTTTTTGCGAAAGATGAGATTTGAACTTACAGAATGTTCCTCGCTTTATGCGAAGGATCTGGTGGAGATTGAAGGTGACATCTCCGGACGCAAGATATATTTCGGGAAGGTTGATGAACCGCTTCCGGAAATTTCGGATCCTGAATACAATTTCCGTTCATGCCGTCTACTTGCGTGGGCATTGAAGGACTTTGGATCCAATCTTGACGGATTTCTTTCGAAATACGGCAAGGATCGTGTGGCAATAGTCCTAGGTGCATCAAATACTGGAGTGGACGAGGCACAGACGCACATCGATTCGTCCATGTGCCATCAAGAGAATGACCCTGATCGTTTTCCTGCCGATTTCCGGTTTTCCATGCTGGAGCTTGGTTCTCCATCGTCGTATCTGGCGGCCGCAACCGGAGTGACGGGCCCCGCCTATACGATCTCTACGGCGTGCAGCTCGTCCGCCAAGGCTTTCCCTGCGGCAAGACGTCTCATCGAGGCCGGCATTTGCGATGCCGCTATTGTCGGCGGAGTTGATGGACGCTGCAGGTTTGCGATGAACGGCTTTCACGCTCTTGGTGCCCTTTCGCAGGGCCGGTGCCGTCCGCTTGCGGAAGACCGGGACGGCATATGCCTTGGTGAAGGTGTCGCTCTTTTTTTGATGGAACGTGAGGATACATCCCGTACCAGACCGGGACAGGTTTTCTTCACCGGCGCGGGAGAGTCGTCCGATGCGTATCATGCCACCGCGCCTGAGCCTGAGGGGCGTGGTGCCGAGGCCGCCATGCTTGCGGCGATTGCGGATGCTGGATGCACGGCAGATTCGATTGACTATGTTAACCTTCACGGAACGGGGACCCAGGCGAACGACTCCATGGAGATGAAGGCTGTTCGCCGCGTATTCGGCGAGGATCTGCGAACAGGGGATCTGTCGAACCCGCTTACCGTCGAGTCCACGAAATCCATGACGGGACATTGTCTCGGAGCCGCCGGTGCGGTTGAAGCTGCAATCTGTTGGGAGAAGATACGCAGCGGTACGGTTCGTCGCTCAATCTCCAATTCATTTGCGTTCGGAGGCAGCAATGCCAGCGTCATCCTGGAAAGTTGAAGACCTTGTTCCGCACCGTCCACCGATGGTGCTGATAGACGATATCGAATCCGTCGATCTTGAGACAAGCTCGCTTGTCTCCTCCTTTACGGCCAAGGAGCAGTGGCGCGGAAACTGGTTCGCTCTCGAATACATGGCGCAGACGGCGGCGGCGCTTGCGGGTGCGTTCGACAAGGCGGAGGATGACGGCGCAGAGGGGCATCCAGGACTTCTGCTCGGAACGCGCAGGCTCGATCTTGGTATTGCGGAGTTTGTTCCAGGTGTCCGTTATTTCGTGAAGGCCGTCCGCGAATATGTGGATGGTGATTGTGCAGCCTTCGCCTGCGAGATATGGGAAGCCGACAAAGAATCCCAATCTCCGAAATGCACAGCAATATTGACGGCAAAGAAATAAAAAAAATCTCCCGAGAGGGAGATGCGAGAAAGGAAACGGTGCCAGAGCCTTCTTGCCCTTAAGTTGGTGGAGGTAGACGGATTCGAACCGACGGCATTCTGCTTGCAAAGCAGACACTCTACCAACTGAGTTATACCCCCTCTTCAAGGGAAAAC
>JAFXEA010000480.1 GCA_017521065.1 Kiritimatiellia bacterium
GTTCTTGCCGGTGGAACTGCATTCAGGGATAACGGCAGGCTGAAGGATGCCCTTTCGAAGGGTGCGTACACGCCGGTCTCGTTCTGGAACTTCCAAAGCGGAAGATTTTTGAAGACATCACGTGAACGCGCCGGTTTCGCACTGCTCAAGTCCGCCAAGCCAGCACCTAAGCCGGAGAACGGTTCGTCTGTACCGTGCGCATCGGCGGTGGTTTCGCTTATTGCGTCATGCATGGTCTGCATCGCTGGTGTCTTGAAACTTATCCGTATCCGGCAAAACTGACAGCTTTCCATCTGTTTACAATTGCAGATGCCGTTGTCTGCAATTCCTGAAGGCGCCCATTGTTTTTCCGAATCGTGCCTTGAAGGCGCGCTTGGCGTATGATTCACTGGCAAAGCCTGATTCAGCGCAGATATCCGTGATTGAAGCATCCGTGTCCCGCAGTCTCTGCATCATGGAATCCAGACGGGCCGTGCGGATAACTTCACCTATTGAGCGGTTGAGTTTCTGGCGGAACATCAATTCTGCGGAGCGCCTGGACATGTTTACGGCTTTTGCCACATCATCCACCTGGATGTGTTCGCGGCTTCGCGAATTGATCATGGAAAGGGCCTTGTCAATCCTGCGGTCATTGTATTGTTCCGTGTAAAGTGAAGAGGTGCGTTCTATGACACGGTTCACACCGTAGCGCTCTGTCATGAACAGGGGATGTCTGGCGGACATCATCTCATTGAGCATCTTTGCTGTTATGAATCCTGAACGCCTGAAGTCCGGCTCGATGCTGGTGAGTGGCGTATGGCAACTTGTGCAGAGCAGTTCATCGTTATCCACTCCGATGAACGCAAGATCCCGCGGTATCTCAATGCCATGTGCATCGCACATCAGCATTGCGTCACGCGCAACCGTATCCTCCGAGGCCAAGACCGCTGTCCGCTTAGGAAGATCGGTCAGCCATTCGGATAGGTTTGAGAATCCCTCCTCTGGCCATATGCGGCACGGTGACCCTTCAGGAAGCGCGGATCTGAACGCAGCGGCGCGCTCGTTGGACCATATTGGCAAGGAAGGAGCGTTGATGTATGCAAATGATGAGAATCCGGCATTGATGAATATTTTTGCGGCAATCCGGCCAACATCTGTGTTGTCCAGAAAAATATGTGACATTTTCCTGTTCCGGTCATTGTGGCTTGGACGGAACATCGCCACAACAGGAATTGAATGTGGAATGTGAATGTCTATCCGGTTTCCGAGCAGAATGCCATGCAATTTAGAGAGCTGTTTGATGTTTGTTATGGTCTGTGGTTCGGCAACCGTTATCTCCCACCGGACGTTGTCTCGCGTGTAGTCGAAAATGCCCGCAAGTTTCTTGCGGTTCGCCTCGTCGTTCATCGACAGGATGACCAACACTTTCTTTCGTGCGGAGTGGTTCATTGTCCGGAATTATATCAAAACTTTTTACGCAAAACCCTCTTGCGCAAAAAGGCATGTAAGATTTGCGCACAATGGCATTGCCTGAAATGGCGCGTTGTGTCATAATTCACAGCCAAAAGGAAAGAAGTTTCATTTATCAGGAAATGTTAATGATGGAAAAAAACAGCGTGACAGGCAGGTTGGAGTCTTTGGATGTGCTTCGAGGATTCGATATGTTCTTTATATTTCTGGCGGATCCGGTTCCGTGCATTGTATGGACCTTCTGTGCAATGTTCGGTTGGCAGGATTCGTGGTTCGGTCTGCAGTTTGAACACATCTCCGGAAATGGGCTCAGGTTCTATGATTGCATATTCCCGCTTTTCCTGTTCATCTCCGGCGTTTCATTCCCGTTCTCCTACGCAAAACAGCGTGAGAGGGGCATGACTGCCTGGCAGTCATCGAAAAAGGCGATAGTCCGTGCTGTGACGCTGTTCTTTCTTGGGGCGATGCTTTGGACCGTGATTGACGGCACGCTTGAAAAGAACATTCTCAGCATGGAATGGGAAACGTTCCGCGTCTGGAGCGTAATCGGTCGCATTGGAATCGCATGGGGCGTGGGGGCGTTGGTGTACATATGGTTTGGTATGAAAACCCGCGTCGGCATAGCGGCGGCGATCCTGCTGGCAATGTGGGCGGTCTCGCGTTTTGCAGTGGCCCCTGGCGCGCCGGACGGCATCAATCCCCTGATTGACCGCCAGTGGTCGATCGCTCACTGGCTTGACGTAAATTTCCTGACGACGGCTCACCGTCCTGAGGGTGGACTCGGAACCGTGACAATGGTAGGCAACGCGATGCTTGGGATGTTCGCGGGAGACATCTTGCGAGGGGCGGCATCCGGGGTCAGCAAGACCTTGCGTCTTCTTGCCTATGCAGCCATCCTTGCTGTATGCGGACTTATGATTGCTTTTGCGTTCGGAGAATATTCTCTGCCTGTCAACAAGTCCATGTGGTCGAGTTCCTTTGCTCTTGTGACTGCGGCGATATCCTCGACCCTGCTTGCGGTGTTCTACTGGATTGTGGATGTTAAAGGATGGCGTCGCTGGGGTTTCTTCTTCAAGGTCATCGGCATGAACGCGATCACCGTGTATCTGCTCTTGCGTACTGTGTTCAACACGCCGTTTGCTCTGGATTATTTCTTCAGCGGGCTGTACAAGGTCATGCCGCCGCTTGTCGCCGATTTCTTCGCCCAGGCGGGGCTTATCGCGATAGTGTGGACATTGCTTCTGTTCCTCTATCGCCGCAAGATTTTCCTTAGGGTTTAACAAACAAGAAAGGATGCCAACAATGAAAAGGGTGCTGATATCTATGCTGATGCTTGCCGGAGGACTGCAGGCGGCAGATTACACGTTCAACTGGGATAAGGCATTTCCAGACAATGGCGAAAAAATGATGTTTAAGGACGGCAATGGGAAAACCCGGGTGGAGGTTTCGCTCTTCCTTACCAATATAACAACATCTCTCTCATCGCCGAAAGCCTATTGCATAGAAAAGATGTGGGTGTATCCGGATGAAGGCGGAACCATCACGTTCACCGGCGAACCGATGACGTTTATCATGCCGAAAAACATGTCACGCATCTACTTTTATACCAATGATTGCAGACTTGTGTTTCAGAATGTGGTAACCAATCGCATAACGGAAGTCTATTACATGGGGCAGGGTACGTCGAAAACAAGGAAGTGGTCTGGTGGCGTTGAGTTTGTTGGTAGTGAATGGAAGAAAATCCTGGATGACGCAAGATTGGATGATTGGCGTCCGGCGGATTCATGCAAGCAGGTCAGCCCAGGAGAAAACTCCTTGACTAAAGGCTGGGAAAATCGTGACAATACCTTCTATGCGCAAAATTTTGTGCGTCATGGCGGCGTAGCCACGTTACAGTACCAGTCAGCATTGACAGTATACAACGGCGAGCGGTACTATAAAGTAGTCAAGATGGAATTGAAGCAGGGAGAGGATGGTATTTATGTCCGAGCCTTGTCGCCTACATTCAAAATCGTTGTTCCGGAAGGTGTATCGGGCGATTTTGATGTTGATACCATCGAGGCTGGAGAAAAAAGAATCGAAAAACATCTTTTTGTGAATACGGATGGGGTTATGTCTGGCTATGGTGTGAACACCATGGAGTTCATCAGGGAAAAGCCTTTGGCAACTGTGCGATATGAAAACAAGGTTCATTACAGCACGACTGTCAGGCCGCATGGGAATATCCGAGTGGAATTTGCTGGAGAGGTCGCGACGGCGGAGCGTGTGCGTAGCGGTGAAAGCGCATTCATGATGACAGAGGAACAGGCGGAGATCGCGTTTGTTGACACGTCTGTTGATAACTGGGAGGTTGTTGCCCGTACATCTGGAGGAGGCAGACTTGTGTTTGAAAGGACAACTGCCGGAGGAAGCAAGGTAGTTCTCTCGGGTGATAAGCAGAATGTAATGCAGTCGACGGGTGAATACATTGTCCGTGGCACTTCAGATGGGTTGGGCAAAATGATATTGAAAATAGATTCGAAGGAACAGCTGCCGCAGTCGAACAATGTAATCAGGGTGGAGAATGGCGGCGAATTTGTCTTGAATGTTTCAGGGGAGTGCGCCAATCAGTGTCGCATACTGGTCAGCAAAGGCGGTCTTTTCAGGCAAAAGGGCACTCGGCCTTTTAAAAGCGGAGTTCAGCAGATTGTGGCGGATGGAGGCGTATTGCAGTTCAATCATGAAAACACCGAAGATGTCTATCTGTATGATACGGTCACGCTTAAGAATGGTGCCATCATGATTGGAAGCGATAAGCGTTCATTTGTGCAATTGAATGGCAAACCCGGAAATCGGATCCTTGTCTGTGGAGATACGCCGTCCACCAATAATGCGGGCGTGTCCCTGATGTCGCAAAGAGATATGGTCTGCACAAATGTCTTTCATGTGTTGAAGACCGGCGGCGGTGCATATGTCGCGGATCTGGTGCAGAATGGTGACATCCTCGAATATCAGGGTTCTTCGCCATATGCCAAGGGGCATTTCTTCAAGTCTGGTGATGGTACGATGCTCTTGAACGGCGCATTTACATCCACGAACGAGGCTATAATCGCAGGCGGAAAAATAGTCTTTGGAGAATCGGCTTCATGGACAAATACGAACACAAAAGGAAGCATGGCCGCAGCGCCTATCGCCCTTGAAGGTACTGAACTCGAAGTCCATCCCGGAAAGAAAATGAGGTTGGGACGACTTTCCCGTGTGGAAGGTGAATCGAAACTGGTGGTCGGAGCGAATGCGTCGCTTGAGTTCCAGAATTCGTCCGCTTGCGCCTCTGGATGGACGGAAGGAAGTCGGCTTGACATAACGGTAGGCGATGGCGCCTACGTGAGATTTGGGGATGGAGCGACGGGGCTTACCGAGGGGCAGCGTTCTTCGTTGCGACTGAACGGCAAGGCCGCCACTCTGAATTCCGATGGTGTTGTGTGCGGTATTGGTTTCTTTGTGATAATCAGATGACAATAAAGGTCTGTTCAATATGAAGATTTCGATAGGTTGTTCATTCGCTTTTTTGGCTCTGTGCCCGCTTTTAGGGTCTGTAGGAATCCCTGTTACCGTTGGATGGGAAAACTCCAATCCGGACAGAAAGGAGTTTCCCGCTACGGCGGCAGTCTGGCAAGTTCCTTTGAACGGTTTGAAGGTGGAGATGACAGATGGCGCACAGGGCGATGTTACTTTCAGGGATGGAGAGATAAAGATACGCAAGAGGAACGGTCTCGGAAGAATTACGGTAACTGCGCCGGAGGCGCGGTTCAAGCCGGGGCAGGTGCTTCGATTCATGGCGGATGTGGAGGTAAAATCCTCCAATCCCGACGAGGCGAAAGGGTGGCTGTCGGCGGCGGAACGCGGGAAGTCATTCAAGTGCGACAATAATACGGGACGCAAGCGTCTTGGAAGCGGCGGTTTGAGAAAAAGCCTGATGGTGAATTCCGTTCCCGGTACGCCGTACCGCAAGTACAATCATGCACTTGCATCAAAAGGACGTTTGATCCCTGCCATCGTTGTCGAAGGAGCTGCATCTGAAAGCGTATGGAGGGGATGGA
>JAFXEA010000481.1 GCA_017521065.1 Kiritimatiellia bacterium
GTATGACCTGTATAAATCCGGAATTTCGCTTTGGATGTAACGCCTGATTCCACCCTTCCTTGCGACAATCCTGCCGTCTTCGCCAAAGATAAGCGAATTGTCGATATAGCATTCAAGGTCTTCCATCAGAGAACCAAGCCTGACCATGCTCTCGACAGAGTCTCGGGCATGAAGAAACGCCTCCCTTAGCTGCTCTGCGGTAGGACGAGCATTGAGCGTTGTGCGGCGACGGATGCGCCTACGGTCCTCCGTCAGCCCCAACCTTCTTGCACGTTCCGTTTCGTAATATGACGGACGGCGGAGCCGATGCAGATGAAGGTCTATCCTGCGCCTCATGACCCATATTGCGAACGCCCCGCCCATGAGAAGCGAAATGCAAAGCGCGTCGAACAGCACCATCTCGCTTCTCCTGCCCCTTCTGCGGAGCTGATCGCTTAACGTATGCGGTACATGGCCAATAGTGCGCCCATTCCTGTACGCCTCGCGCCAGAATTCCCTGCGGTATTCCTCGGAATCGAAGCCCATGACGTCCTCCTCAAACCACTTGAAGAACCTGGGTGCGCGTTCCGTAAAGGTCATAGGCTCGTCCGAGCGCTTTGCAAGAACGATCCTTTTCTTGAGAAGATGCCGTTGTACTGCCTTGTCCATGCCGAAAAGATACCAAATCTCCCTCGCGAAGTCAATGAGAATATGGTTCGGACTAGTTCTCAAAGGAAGGTGGTGGATGTTCTATCTATCAAGAATCAAGGGGAAGCGTTAAATTATTGCTCCGGCAGTGATATGTTGTAAGGCAACATATCACTGCCGGAGCAATAACAACTGGCAATCATGCCACTTTTGTGGTTCAGCACCAGACTTGGCGTGGATGCACGTACGTCAGAACCATAAATTAAACCGCATGCACTGTTCCTTGAATTCATCACCGGCTGAAATAAAGTCGCAAACAGGAATGCAACGCGGCTTCTCGCCTTCGATTATCAAATTCCACGCTCCCCACACTCCTGGAGCGGATATCTTCTTCAATTGCAGTTCTGGATTATTTCCATGAATGCTCTCATGCGAAATCATCTCAGACTCGGGAGTGCCGACAATCTCAGCCTTGGCAAGCACCAATGGCCCACGCATTATCTTAACGGCTGGAGATGTGCGCATGTATTGTTCAATTAGCTAATCCCCCGTTCCTCATCCCAGACTTTGCCACATTACCTTATTTTTAGCTGATAAACAACAAAAGACAAACTAATCGTCTCAAAATTACACATTTCCAAGGATCCAACCCCAGATATTCCAACTCAATTTGGCGCGCGGATTCCAACACCATGCACCCCAAACCACACCCCCACCCAAAATCAAGCCGTCGGCAAATTGCGCGACAACACAAACGAATTTTAAACCCTTTTTGGAGTCAGGCTCCGGAAGTTGCTCCTCTTCCCAAAGACCATCCTCTATTGACGTCAATGTCAAAACCAGATAGAGAAGCGCATGCCGCCATCTTTGTACAGATCTCCGGCAGACGGGAAATCGCACACCGGCACCGTTTTTGCACCCTTCCCTTCACCTATGGTCAAATCCCAGGCAGCCGTAACGCCTTCGGCTTTACGTGGTGTCAGCGTCAATTTCGGCTTGCGTCCGTGAATTGTTTCCGTTGAAGCAATATCCTCGATTCCGGTGCCAACCACCTCCGCTTTGGCAAGAACGAGCGGACCTCGCAAAATCTCCGCCGCAGGAGTCGTGCGCATAACCGAAAGCAACGCAGGGTCGGCACCGTAATCGGCAAACAGGCTCTGACGCCATTCGTATTTCATCTCCCCATCCTTTTCAGACTTTTCCGGCGGAGAATAATCTGTCGGGGAACGCCTTGAATCCACCAACCGGGGACGCATGTCAAGATCGATCGACACCGTCGTCTCACCCTTCGGCAAATCGATAGTCCGCCATGTTCCACGATCGGGACTGGACCGGCTCCAGGCGGGGATGCGGAACTTGACTTTGCCGGGACAATCCTTGACAATCGTCACCTTTACCGAATCACCGTACGGATAGTTCCCTGATATCCGTATCCTGTCTCCCCCGATCTCTGCGGTAGAATCGCCGTAGAACGCCACATACAGCGTTCCATTGGAATCGTTTGCCGCCACGAGAGATGCCACGTCGGCGATAGTCCGAGGAAGATTGTTGACACAGCAATGCTGATGCTTCATGCCGCTCTGTCCGGTCCGCACCGTATGGTGGTAGGCATGGCTTCTCACTCCTCGCGCACCCCATGTCCCATCCCTGAAAATTCCCGCAAGATAGGCATTGTAGAATGCAAGTTCTATCGCATCGGCATATTTGGTCTCCCCGGTAATTTGGAACAGATCCAGATTGAAACGGATCCAGTGGATGGCGTCGCACGGTTCAGTCACGCCGTTGAGGTGGCGGGCCGCATTTGCGAACTGGTCGTTATAGCCGACAGAAAACAAAGGATTCGTCTCGTGTTGCGCCAACAGAGCCTGCACGCGCTTCATCGCCTCAAGAACGCTTTCCTCTTCCGTAATGCGATAATACTCCAGAAGCCCGTCACAGCAGCTCATCATTTCGTAGGCCTTTGCCCAATCCCAGGATTCGTCGTACCAGTCCGCAACCGGTTCGCCGGAAAACGCATTGGCAATCAAGTTCGGAGCGCGGCCGTCCTCCCTGCGAAAATCGTCCACGATCTCCCTCGCAAAATCGAGATACCGTTTTTCACATGTCGCTTCGTAGAGTTGCAACAGCGGTTTCAGCACCGAGGAACTCGGCATGCCGACAAAAGTTCCGGTATCGCACAAACGCAGCCCAAGGCGCTTCAGCATTGCGATTTCCTGATCCATGGATTTTTTCACGGCTTCGAGAATCCGGGTGTCACCCGTAAGTTTCCAATTCATCAGAAGCCCCCACATGGTATATTTGCGGCACCAGAGATTCCAACACCATGTGCATTTGACGGTAGTGTCACGCCCAACCTTCTCCCAATCCTGCGGCTGAACGTATTCCGGATCCACATACGATCCGAGATAGCCATCCTCGCGCTGCAGCGCAATCATCCTGAGCGCTTCCTCGTGCAGAAACTTCTTGAGTTCCACATCATGCGTATATGCCGCCATCCGGCAACCCGAAATCATCAGCTTGCCCCAGAATTCACCTTTCCACATTCCGAACGGCTTTTCCCATCCCGGATATTTTCGAAAGGTATCGTCATCAGGTTTTTCGAATGCCGACCGCGCTTCAGGGAAAATGACGTTCCTCGCGAATTCTCCGCTGACCCTGTGGGCTATGAGCCTGTCAAGCTTGCAGCCTACCGAGCCGGACAGCTTGGCGCCGCCGTCCTGAACAGACCTCAACCTGTCTTCAATCCGGGCGGCATGTGCCGCCCCCGCCAAAACCGCCGCCGCAGACAATATGGCGAGCGCAACACGATCGAACTTACTCATTACGACAATCTCCCTTCCCTTTCAATTTGTCACTTTGCAGACATTTCAATCCGCTTCACCAAAGTGCCGTTCCGCGGAAACGCGCACTCTATGATGTTCCCGGTCGGCAACATGATCTTGGCCTTCACCTCTTCATGTGAAGTATTGGCAGCGACAAGAAGTCCATCTTCCTTCAGCAGACAGCGCACGGATGCAGAACCGAGAACATTCTTTGCCGGCCCGGCCACCGCCTCCACCGTCGGCTGCCGATCAGCATCGCGCATGACAAGACTCGGAAGCAGCGGCGAGACCTCCTTTGCCACAGATGTGAAGATACGGCGGTATTCGGGATCGGAAAAGGCGCCCTTGTTCTCGCCTTTGCTGTGGTACGTGTAATATACAAGCCCCCTTGCACGACAGGCAAGCGAAATGAATGTCATGGCCCTCAGTTCGTCCACGGAGGGGAATCTAGCCCAGCGTCCGAACCCCTTGAACGACTGCGGCATCGCCATCACGGATCTGTTCTTCACCCCGGAAATCCGCACCGCCTCCCAGCTGCCGTCCAGGGCACGCGCGATGTTGGCCATCTCGTCGTCCTGCGCAACAGCATTCCGTATCGGATAGAGCTCGTCAATCACGACATCCGCATATTGGATGTACGGTGCCTGGTGTTCAGGCGAACTTACCGCATCTATCGATACGGTAAGAAGATCGCGGTCCGCAGCCTTGCAGAGACGGTCAAGCTTTTTGAGATCACGCGGCGACTGAAGCCGGGAAGTGTCGTCCCCTATCGCCCATCCGAACATGCTCACGCAACGGCGGCCGAAAATCACGTTCTGCGATGCCATCGCGTCGCGCGACTGGAGCGTCCCGTGGCGAATCGTCGGCTCGGGCAGCATCATCATTCCGTACTTCTCGCACGCGGCGACAAGATCGTCGTAATACGCGCTCGGCTTGTGGTTTTTCCAGTTGCGCACCATATACGTATGCGCCAGGTTAAGTCCCGCCTCCTTAAGTTCCCTGACTGCCCTATCAAGATTGAATTCGTTAGGGTCGTTTGCGTGTACGCTGCAGATTCCGAACGGGAAGAACGGCGCGCCGTCGCGCAAAGCGACGCCATCGTCGCGCACCGTCCACTTAGGATGGCGGACCGGATCCCGGGCAAACGCGACAAATCCCCATTCGGCCGCACTGTTGCCTCGAGTATCGGTACATTCGGTTTCTACGATAACGATACTGCCCATCCTCCACGGGGCATCGCCCTTGTAGGAGCATATCCGCCCGCCATCCGCCGAATCGAAGAATTTCAGCCTGCCTGTTACATCAACGCCGTCTATTTTGCAGCGCAGCTTCGAATAATCGATGCCCGAGGCGTCCACCAGACGAAAACTGATCGGCGCATCCAAATCAACGCACGGAGAGTCCGTCAACATCTCAAGTTCCGGAGCATCAAGATCCCCGAATCTCCACGGATGTCCCTTAACGTGTTCGAAATACTCAACTCTGCGCAGAACGACTTCTTCGGCCGGGAGCACATCGGGGTGATCCACTTCCGCAACCATAGCCGCCTTGACAGCTCCTTGGGGAACAATCGCTTTCGTACATGCGACAGATACGCCATTATCTTTTTTGCGAAGCGGGAAAACGAGCGCAGTCTCAAGAATGACATCATTTCCGAGCGTATCGACCGTTTTAATCGGCTTGCCGGCAGAATCGTACCAAACAATCCTTGCCCCCGGCTTGATGTAGGGGCTTTTAGGGAGATCCCCAGACATCTCCAGCCGCACGACGAATTCTTTGCCGGCTCCAACGGGGAATCTCTTCGACTCCACGCGCCAGGATGTATCCATACGATTCGTACATACCGTTGCAACCGCCAAAACAGTACCACCATCATGTTCGCAACGGGAAGCGAATCTGCATCTGTCAAGATAGTTTCCCAATATGCAATTTCCGCCATTTTGCGAAAGATCGACGCGATGGGAGGCTGTGTATTCCGATGCACCCAGAATATGGACAGAAAAACAGCCAAACAAAACAACCAGTGATTTTTTCATGGGCATTCCATCTTTCCGCCTTCCCTGCACGCATGTTTCACACGCGTGCAAGGAAGGCTTTGCCGCTGTTACCGTACCGTGAAAACGAATGCCCTTGGTTTGAGCATCAGACGTCCGTTCTCGTAATAGAGCGATGCCTCGACAGGTTCACCGTTTTTCAAAACGCTCCAACTTGCGATATTTTCCATGCCCACGGAATCTTCAACCCCGAAGGAGATGCCATTCCTCAATGCGGTCCGGCTCCAGTTGGACACGTCGACCGTACCGGATTCGGCAAATGCAACCCCCTTGAACATTCCGCATCCGGTCATGGCGTTTACGGCAAGCGACTTGACCGTCTGTCTACCCTCCACAAGCGTGCAATCGAGAACCGCTCCGGAATCGACCTCTACGACCGCGTCGATGTCAAAGCCTCTAGCCCCGGAGAGACGCCCGGATGTCAATTCGAATCCGTCCGGAAAACGGTACCACGCATAATTGACGCCGAGGGCAGTGAAATACTCACCTATCGGAGAGGCTATGCTGCGTTCGTCCATTTTCTCCCAAGACAAGCCATCTGGGCTCGACTCAACAATCCAGCTTCTGGCCATAGCCTGCGCCCATATCGTCGCATACAAAGAATACGAGCGCGTCACTTTCCCGGCATCGGACAGTCTGAAAGTGATGTCCACCCATGTCGATTCGTCGTACTCATCGAGCGCAAGACCTTCCACCATAAGTTCGGTTGCCACATTTATGGAGCGATAAGCCGTATCTATATCAAAAATGGCACCTGGCATCAATTGAAGCAAGCCGCTTATGTTCTGATATCTGAACATCTTTCCGGGCGACAGCACAACCGTGCCTCTGGGCATATTCTCCGGTCGGGTTGCGGTGGCGGCGCTATAGCTGTAGTTCGTGTATCCGACGTACTCCTTGACAATATCGGGAACGTCACATGGAACGAGTCTGCAATTCACGAATGAAGAATCGTACAGCTTTTGCTGATCCGTAACCATCCCGGACGGTTTGGAAGAGAGAGCTATCCTTCCGATTTCAAGCTTCGAGCTTGTTGTGGAGGCGGCACGGAACCGGAAACGCCACCATTCGTTGGTGCACTTGTCGCCCGTGAACACGAGGGCGCCTTCCTTCACTCGAATCGCACCTACATCGAGGACTGCTGTTGCGTTCCGGCAATAGGCAGTCCCGAGAGATGTTTTGGCATAGACGAGACGCCCTCCGTTCCTTAACACTACCGAGCCTCCGTTATCAACAAATCGGGTGTATTCTACGGCAACACCGTCCACCTCCAGCACGGCTCCCGCCTCAAGTGTTATTTGTCCAAGCGAAGAACATCCCGTTCTTCCGGAAACTACCGAAACCGTGCCTTCAGCGATAGTGAACGCCTGCGGCAAAAACGCGTCACACACGGTGAGCCTTGTGGACGCATTGCTCTTCACGACATCTATGTTTCCGGACAGCGTCGCCGACAGGACTCCATCCTTGTACATGCCGAAAGTTAATGTTGATGTGACTGCTGTCGCAAAATTGGTTACCTGCGTACCTTCACCGGCGGTCAAGCTGTTGATTTCCGAAGAAAATCCATTCATGTCAAGTCTAGGCAACTCCAAAGACGAGGGCTCCAACACTATGCCGCCGGTGTTTGCGCCGGACGGAAGCCTGTTGTGCGCCGAGAGGCGCAACCAGGCGTCTCTCCGCAACCTTAAATCGCCAGTATGCGCCCATTCCCAGATCCCGTTCGGCGTGATCCGGAACCATGAACGGTTTGGGTTGTTTGTGGCGGTAGACGGATATGGATTCTGGTCGCTTTGCGTACAATACCGCGACGGTACCGCATCTCTTTCGCCTATTCCTTCCACAATGAAATCGCAGTCGCCTTCCGTCCGGAACCGTCCGTTGCCGCGGAAAAACCAGTCTGGCCGTGTATACATGGTAAGCACCCTGATATGCTTGCCGTTCACACCCTTGAAGATTATGGACTTCCCTTCGGCGGCATTGAGCGGCGAGCCTACGCTGTTCTTGTAGGAATTCCTCAAAATGCCGCCGTTGAACACGTAGTTGGCGGGTTTTGCATTTTCGTTCGTAAAGCATGTGATATCGGCATACGCCCCGCTCCCCAATGATAGAACGTCTATGGTTTCGCCGTCCGAAACAGCCTCCGGAGAGAGGGCAAGCGACTCTATCCACAATGCCAGCTGGGAATCATCGAATCCGTAACCGCCGCCCGCCTCTACGCTAAATCCGCCGCATCCTCCGTTTGACCCTAATTCGACATGGCTGTACTGCCGTGAAGACGACGATGTCGAAAATTTTGCACCTTCCCGCAATGTGACGGTGGCGTCGATCTCCGTCGCCTTGCCCACTGCTGTCACCTTGGCGCCGCTCCCTATCGTCAGCCCGGCGGATATGACGGCGTTTTCATAATCGCCGCCATGCGTCATAACCGTAGGTTCGGTTATGGAAAGCTCGCCTGCGGCGGAAATGGCCGATACACCGGCAAACACAAGTGACGTAGCTCTTCTAATCGCATTCATTGGCTGTCTCCGTTGGATTTTTGAGATTGAGGAATTCACCTGATGGTTTTCGTTTCGCGCGGAAGAATGTCGACAGTCTCGACCGTCCCACTGCGTTCGATTCGCACCGTTGCTTTTCTTTCGCTCCAGTTCGTCAAGAATCCGATGCGGTTCGCGTTTTTATCTTCCCAGAAAGACGACATCACCTCGGACTCAAGCAGAACTGGGCTCTCGCCAGGAACCTCAACCTGCCGAGACTCGACCTTCACGAACGGCAACACCATCTTTCCGTGCAGGAGAAACTGCGGATACCGTTTCCTGAGATCGTTGAACGAACGGACGAGAGCAAGCAATTTGTCCTGGTCCGGCAAGGGTTCGGACCATGGGAGCGCCCAAGCATTCACAAGTTTGCCATCCGGGCCAAGCACGATGGACATCATCTCGCCAGCATGGAACGAACGGGTCCAACGATAGCAGGCATCCGAACGCTGCGCGACCTGATTGCCGGAAAAATTGCACGTCCATTCATGGAATACGTATGCGACTCCAGAGACGCTTTTGCCGTAATAGCGAGGGAAACCCAAGCGTGCGTCATTGAAGAACAGATTACCCACAAAAGGCGCCGCCGCCGCACACTCGCATCCGAGAATCATTCTGAACCCGGCTTTGGAGATCGCTGAAAGCATATCCTCCTGCAGTGAAATCATCGCCTTGGTCTGCCAGGCTCCCGGCACAGACGGATGCGCATGCTTTGCACTCCAGCACAAGCGTCCGCCGCCGCCAAGATTCTGATCGAAGAACTGGCAGTAATCGATCCCGAAGCGCGCCATCTTCAAAACTTCGTCTATCAGCGTCTGACGGCTCCACTTCTCGGTAAGACAAAGGTCGTAACCGAAACGCTGGGCTCGGGGATGATTGCCGATGGCCGCATCGATCTCCCCTTTCGGCCCTCGCATCATGAACCGTCCGAGATTCTCGTCTGCGAATTTTGCCGACTGCGAATACGCCGCGTCAATGCAACTCACCTGCGTCCATGCCGTTCCCGAACAGTAGACACCGAGAAGATTACCACGTTCGTGAAGCGCATCCCGCAATTTCGCAAGTTCAGCCTCACCTCCGTATGGCGGCCACACATAAGGCGGACACCATGGTGCCGTCCCCTCCCAATGCATCAAAAGCGTCATGATCTTCGAATCAAGACGACGGGAATAGTAATCCACTTCCGCCAGAACATTCGTGTACGGATAATAACGGTTCACGCCAAGACGTTCCGGTCCATGATCGATGCCTTCGCCTTTGATGGCATAAATCATGGTTACAGGGGACTCGTCCATCCAGTCTGGATATACAGGCTTGTAATTAAACTGATCTAGACCTCGCAGCCAGCTGCGGTAATAATCGCACGCTTCCCGCCAGCCTCCGGCATACGGACGAAGCTCGTATTCGAAAGCGCTCTCATACACACCGTCCTTCGCTTCACCGCAGAAAGCCTGAAGCGAAAGACGGGCAGACTCAGGTCCAGTCCACTCCCATTCCACAGCTTTCTGAGTGTCGCATTCATCGCAAGCGGCAAAATACA
Source organism: Kiritimatiellia bacterium (assembly GCA_017521065.1). Lineage (GTDB taxonomy): Bacteria > Verrucomicrobiota > Kiritimatiellia > RFP12 > UBA1067 > UBA1731. The sequence goes on from JAFXEA010000481.1 coordinate 9,578, forward strand.
GTCCTTTGCCATTGCGGTAATGGGCCAGGAACTGCATCTGAGCGGAGCCCGGATAAAGTGCGCCGGACGCCTTATAGCGCGGTGTCCAGCCAAGAGGCGCATAAACTTTCCATGCGTTTTTATTGGTACGTGTGGAATAGTCCGAAACCTCGCATCCGTCGCAGAACGGCCAGAATGTCTTGCCTGCTTGCGATACGTAAACATGCGGCAAATCGATCCAGTTGAGTCTAAAACCCTTCGGCCACCCGAAAACAGCCGGACGAAAGAATACGGACCCTCCTTCCGCACGGACTCGAACGGAAACGGCCGGACCACCCTCTCGGACAAACTCCATAACCCCGTCGGACAATCCTTTATACGTGAAATCAGATGACTTGAAACGTACTTCGGTGCCTCGTGCATCAAGAAACGAAACCGAAAAAAACTCTTCCGCCGGCTCCACCCGCTCAATCCCATCAGTTCCCTTCAACGATACGATTGCACCATTTTTCGGAGAAAACACAATGCTGATGCCTTTGGTAGCAATCATTTCACTGGAACCCTTCGTTGCACATACATTTGCCGCAAACGAAGCAACGGAACACGCCGCAAGCAACACAGACAGAATGTTTGTTCTTTTCATTGTTTTACTCCTTTTGCATCAAAACGTCTATCCCTTAATGAATGCCGGGCCGATTGTCACATCCGAAGGGAAGATTCCGGTTCTGAGATAATCGAGTACGGTTCCGGCGATGGTGCGACCGCAGGCGATCGGATCCACTTCTGTGCGTGTAAGCGGAACCGGCGAGACAAGCCCACTTCCGCAAGACAGAGTTGAAAATGTCGCGACACGCACACTTTCAGGAACACGGACACCCTTCCACAACATAGCGGTAAGCGCGCCGGACGCGACATAATCGTCATCAAAGAACAACGCTTTCGGCAATAGGCTTATTGACCTCTCCGCCAGCTTCGCATTCATGAATTCGAGTGCGTACTGCGCGACGACCGACCCAGACGCACCGGGCGGTGTTTCAACCGGCCATGCATTCACCTTAACACCTTCCGATTGAAGAGCTTCAACCACGGAGTCGGCGTTCCATGCCGACATGACCGTAAGCTCATCCACTCCCGTATTGCGACAATGAGCCGCAAAAGCCGCATTCGCAGAATCGCAGCTCCACCGTATCACACCGACACAGCCGCGAGGCAATCACCGACTATATGCGCTGTTTGACGAACAAACACCGCACCTTGCTTAGAAAGCCAATTCGAAATCTCTGCTTTGTCATGCAACTGCACTACTAGATCCGTCTGTTGGCGAAGCATCAACTCAAGGAGCGAAAAATCAAACTTGCCATTCGACTTGCGAGGGACCGTCACCGTTTGCGCAAGGTA
>JAFXEA010000482.1 GCA_017521065.1 Kiritimatiellia bacterium
ATCTGCGTTATGGGCAATGTGACGCGTCCTATCGGCGATTCGCGACTTGTCACGCTGTTTCTCGTCAACAAGCAGATGGAGCCGAAGGAGAACCGCGATGCCGCATGGCTGTTCCAGCCCGTGATCACGGTTCGCTCTCCCGATGGCAAGGCGATCTTCAAGAAGCGTCCGCTCCAGAATCTCTCGAAGGACGATGCCGAGCTGAAGGCACTCGACATGATCTATCGCAAGAAGGTCGAGTTCGCGGTCGGACACAACACGTCGATCCATGCGACGGCTTCGGCGGAAAACTATGAGCAGGCCGTTGAAATATCGACCACGCCGATTCCCCATTATGAAGTTCCGACAACGGAAGTCCCCGGATCGTACGCGGCGGATCGTGCGGCGTTGAAGGACATCACGACGAACCACAAGCTCAACATGAGGGCGATTGCGGCGGATATGGCTTCAGCCACGCCCGCCGACATCGATGCGGGTGTTCTCGGACAGCTGGTCGGCGACTATGCGCTCTGGATCGACGAGCAGAAGGCCAAGGCGGCAACGTCGGAGTTTGATTTCTACCGGAAAGAGGCGAACGACAACCTCAAGAAGTGCGGCGAGATACTTGAACGCCTCAAGAAGGGGATTGAAGTATTGAAGACGAACGCCAATGCGCGCAAGGCGTTCGCTTTCGCCAACAGCGTGATGGCCGATCAGCGCGTCCACTCGATCTACTCCCTCAAACGGCGGCAGGGGGCGTCAATTACGTTGGATGAGATTGATAATAAAGTCCAGAGCCACGAGTGGCGTCCGTTCCAGTTGGCGTTCTTGCTTCTGTCGATTCCGTCCTTGGTCGATCCTGCCCATGCGGATCGCACAAGTCCTTTGGAAGCCTACGCGGACCTGCTGTGGTTCCCGACTGGCGGTGGCAAGACCGAGGCGTATCTTGGCGTGGCGGCGTTCACGATGGCAATTCGTCGTCTGCAGGGTAATTTGGGCGGGTTGGACGCCAGCCGCGGGCTGTCCGTGATCATGCGCTATACCTTGCGCCTCTTGACGGTGCAGCAGTTCCAGCGTGCCTCGACACTCCTGTGCGCAATGGAGATCGAACGGCAGAAACATCCTGAGACATGGGGAATTGAACCGTTCACGCTGGGGCTTTGGGTCGGACACCAGACGTCCCCCAATACGTTCGAGGACAGCAAGAAGGCTATTCGCGATGCCCGGAACGGCAGTAATGTCGGCGGCACGTCGCCCGCTCAGCTCTCGACCTGTCCGTGGTGCGGTGCGCCAATCGATCCGCAGCGTGATATCATCGCCGACGACAAGACGCATACGACGACGCTCTATTGCAGCGATCCGCACTGCACGTTCTCCGAAACACAGGAGCGCGGCGGCATCCCCGTAAAGGTCGTGGACGACGAGATGTACCATCGTCCGCCGACGATGATGATCGCCACGGCCGACAAGTTTGCGCAGATGGCGTGGCGTGGTTCCGTGAGGAACCTCTTCGGATATGCGGAGAAGGAATGTGTACGGCATGGATTGGTCTATCAGGACGACAAGGATTGCAACGGGACGCACGTAAAACCGGCTACACACGCGAAAGCCATCTCGCAGATACGTCCGCCAGACCTGATCATCCAGGACGAGTTCCATCTGATCAGCGGCCCGTTGGGAACGCTGGTGGGGCTTTACGAGACGGCCGTGGACGAGCTTTGTTCATGGCAGCTGGATGAGAACACAAAGGTCTATCCGAAGATCATCGCCTCCACGGCGACCGTGCGCATGGCAGACGAGCAGATTCGGCGCGTGTTCTACCGGCAGTGTGCCGTATTCCCGCCGAGCGGCATTGACGTCGAGGACAACTTCTTCTCCGTGCAACGTCCTATAGAGAATCATTACGGACGCGACTATATCGGCATTTGCGCGCTTGGGATGTCACGACCTGCCGCGCTCATCAGAACGTACGTGGCGTTCCTCACGGCGGGGCAGACGCTCCTGAACAGCTTTGGCCGATTGGCCGACCCGTACATGACAGCCGTCGGCTACTTCAACTCGCTGCGTGAACTCGGAGGGATGCGCCGTCTTTCCGAGGACGATGTGCAGACCCGTAGCTATCGCGTGACGATGGACAGTCGCGTGGCGCGTCCGGGACTCACGCAGCGGCGTGTCACGATGATCGACGAACTGACCTCGCGCGTGAGCAGCCGAGACATTCCGCAGAAGCTCGCGCAGCTTGAAATCGAGTTCAAGCAGAAGTGGGAGAAGGGCGATGCAAGAGCCATTGACATCGTCCTTGCGACAAACATGCTCTCCGTCGGCGTGGACGTGGATCGCCTGGGCTTGATGATCGCCAACGGTCAACCCAAGAATACCGCCGAATACATCCAGGCGACATCTCGCGTCGGGCGAAAGTATCCGGGCATCGTCTGCACGGTCTTCGCTTGGGCGCGTCCGCGCGACTTCTCGCACTATGAGATGTTCGAGCATTACCACGCCACGTTCTACAAGCAAGTCGAGGCCCAGAGCGTCACCCCGTTTGCGCCGCGTGCGCTTGATCGCGGCCTGACGGGGGCGATTGTGAGCGAAATGCGGCTGGGCTCTTTGGAACTTGCGCCGAATACGGGGGCCAATGCGTTGAAGTCGGCTGCGGATAGCCGGGCTGCGCATGTTCGGGAGGTGTTCGTAAAACGCGCGAAGAACATCATGCAGAGCATCGAATCGGGCGAGGAGATGGCTGCCATGATCAAAGAGAGAATAGATCACTGGGTGTCGGAGGCAACACAGGCGGGGCGAACCCTTGGTTACGAACGGAAGAGCCGCCAAGGTGAAGTCGTACCGCTCCTTAAGCGTCCTGGGCTCATGGCATGGGACGAGACCACGGTTCCGACATCGATGCGAGAGGTTGAAAGCAGCGTGCGTCTCATCATGGACAAACGCAAGCTCTCGCCGAGCGAACTCAAATGCTCTCCGTGGCAGCATCAGAAGAGTGAGAGTGGGGAAAGTGGGAGTGGCGTGAACGGAGAGGAGGCCTGATCATGGGCAACACGTGCAGAGTTGGCAATATTCGTCCGAGTCAGTTGCTGTGGACATACGGACCGGGGGCTATGATTGACCTTCCGAATTTCTCCGTCATGACGATGGGGCTGGATTCTTGGAAGCAGGATCAATGCCATCTGATCGAGGAGCCGCGTCTCTTGGAGCAAGTGCGCAAGATGTGCGGGGCGCAGGTCGAGCGGATGCTTCAGCCGCCTGTCTGCGAAACGGAACTGGACAATCCAAACGATCCGCATTCGTACATCGGCGTTCCTGTTCAGCCGTTTCCGCGTTGGTTCCGTTGCGTCAAGTGCGGCATGATGGCCGAATACGACTCGGGGTTGTTCGACATCAAGGAGAACTTCTACCGCTCGGAACGGACGCGGTTCGTCCATGCAAACTGTCCCAAGGGGCATGGAAAGCCTGTCGATGCAGTGCCGGTACGTTTCCTTGTGGCGTGCAAGCATGGTCACGTGGATGATTTTCCGTGGCGGTGGTTTGTGCACGACGGACCGTCAGAATGCCAGGGCGCGCTCTATTTCTATGAAAAGGGCGCGTCGCTCCAGACGGAAAACCTGTGGGTCGAATGCAAGGGCTGCGGCAAGCGCAAGTCGTTGGCGAAGGCATTTGGGCAGATCGGGCAGGAGACGCTACCGGCATGCCGCGGACATCACCCGCACCTCGGATATGACGCAGACAGTTTCTCGGACTGCAAGGAAAAGCTCCGTCCCATCCTGTTGGGTGCGACGAATAGCTGGTTCCCCGTCACTGTCTCGGTTCTCGCGATTCCAACGCGCGATAACGAACTCGCGCAGCTTGTGGCGGACAACTGGACCGCGTTGAACGTGATCACGAGCGTGGAAATGCTGACGATGGCGTTTACGTTGTGGCAGGCGCAGGGACTTTTCGTCGAGTTGCGATCGTACGGTGTGAATGACGTTTGGTCGGCGATTGAGAAGGAGCGCAAGCCCAAGAAGGCGGAAGAGGTCACGGACGAGGACATCAAGGTGCCCGAATGGAACGAGCTGATCAGCGAAAAGCCTATCGGCAAATTCCCGTTCTTCGTGTGCAAGAAGGGCGTTGTGCCGGATGCATTCAAGAACGAGATACGCAAGGTCGTCCTTCTTGAACGTCTTCGCAAGGTCAATGCGCTCGTCGGATTTACGCGCATCGAGGCGCGGGACGAGTTCGCCGATGACGTAGCGAAACCGTCAGGACTTTGCAAGGGACCGCCGAAGTTCGTTCCCGCGTGCGAAGTCTTTGGCGAAGGGCTTTTCCTGCAGTTCGACGAGAGTGTCATTGCGCAATGGGAGACTTTGCCTGCCGTCAAGAAACAGGAGTCCGAATTACGCAAAGCATATGAGGGGTGGCGAGCCAACCGCGGCCTTGACCCTTCAAAGGGTTTTCCTGGCGCGCGTTTTTACATGCTTCATACGATTGCGCATTTGTTCATCCGTGAACTCGCGCTTGAGTGCGGCTACAACGCTGCAAGTATTCAGGAAAGAATCTACGCAAAAGCGGGTGAGAAGCCGATGGCGGGCATCCTGGTCTATACGGCGGCATCTGATTCTGACGGTACCTTGGGAGGTCTGGTTGGATTGGGCGCGCCTGAAAAGCTTGGCGTGATACTGAAGAAGGCGCTTGTCCGCGCCGAGACCTGCTCGTCGGA